>NZ_PTFE01000270.1:0-790 GCF_002936975.1 Bradyrhizobium sp. AC87j1 | reverse complement strand
CCCGCTTGCCTTCATCAGACCAACGTAGCGGATGCAAGTCAGTCGCATGCGGCGTTTGAGAGTGGCGAAGGTGGTCTCAACCTGGGCTCGTCGGCGCGCGATGAGGCGGTTGTAGCGTTTGAGCCTTGGCGGCAGTTCCGGATGATGTCTGTTGGGACGGAACGCGATGCGGGGCTTTTTGCCTTCTGCTTTCAACCGGGCTCGTCTGGCATGGGTGTCATAGGCCGCATCGGCCCACACCGCGGCTTCATCGCCGCGGATCAAATCATCGGCTGGCGTGGTGTCGTTGATGTTGGCAGGCGTGGTCAACACCGTGCGGATCAGGCCGGACCCCTCGTCGACCCCCACATGGGCCTTGTAACCGAAGGTCGAGCCGCTCTTGCCCTGCCGCTTGGTGAAGCGGGCGTCGGGATCGTTTGAGGGACGATCCTCCCTCGGAGGAGCTGACACCGCCTGGATCAAGGTTGCATCCAGCATCGTGCCGCGCTTGAGGATGACGCCGGCATTCTCAAGCTGGCGATCCAGTTCGCCAAACAGCTTCTCCAGCAGGCCTTGTTCAACGAGCTGGTTCCGGAAGCGGTTCAGGACCGTATGATCGGGGATGGCATCCTCGAGGCTCAAACCAACGAAGCGCTTGAATGACAACCGGTCGCCCAGCGCCTCCTCCAGTTCGCGCTCCGAAAGACCGTAGAGCGACTGCAGCAGCACCGCGCGAAACAGCACAAGCACCGGATAGCCTGGACGACCGGGGCTCCCTTCATCCCGCAAATGGCCGATCAGCTTCTCGAAC
>NZ_PTFE01000269.1:0-798 GCF_002936975.1 Bradyrhizobium sp. AC87j1 | reverse complement strand
ACCTGTTGCTGGCCGATGCGGCCGGACGCGCCGCGCTGGGCGGCGACGGGCTTACCGGTGTGACGGTGGTGGATCTGGAGACGGCCACGGCCTGGGCGGAGCTGCCGGCGTCGGATCCGGACCCGCGTGCGCTCGGCCTGACCTCACGCCATCTCGCCTATGTGATCTACACCTCCGGCTCAACCGGCACCCCCAAGGGTGTCATGATCGAGCATGCGAGCACCGTGAACCTGCTGCATTGGAGCAGCGGCGTGTTTGCGGAGGAGACCAGCCGCATGCTGTTCTCCACCTCGATCAGTTTTGATCTGTCCGTCTATGAGTGCTTCGTTCCGCTGTCGCAAGGAAGCACGCTTTACCTTGTCGAGAATGCGCTGGCGCTGGCCGAGAGGTCTTTGGATATCTCTTTGATCAACACAGTCCCCTCGGCGATCGCCTCTCTGGTCGATAACAAAGCCGTGCCGCCCTCGACAAGGGTCATCAATTTGGCGGGCGAGCGGCTAAAGGCAGGCCTCATAGAGAAGGCCTTCGAGAGCAGTCGGGTCGAGAAGATCTGCAATCTGTACGCGCCTTCGGAAACCACGACGTACTCGACCTGGATTTGCATGCGAAGGGGAGAGACTGTCGTCGAGACGATCGGCCGTCCGATCGCGAACACGCGGATCTATCTGCTTGACGGACACGGTGCGCCGGTGCCGTTCGGTGCGGTCGGGGAGCTCTATGTCGGCGGGGCGGGGGTGGCGCGCGGCTATCTGAACCGGCCCGAGCTGACCGCGGAGCGGTTCATGGCCAGTCCCTTTG
>NZ_PTFE01000268.1:0-819 GCF_002936975.1 Bradyrhizobium sp. AC87j1 | reverse complement strand
CGCTCTCTCCTCGTTGTCGGGGCAACGGCCGTCTTGCGGGTCGTCCGAAACGACGCTTGGGCGCGGCCGTGGCTGAAGGCCCTTCTCGCCAGACGGCCTTTCAAGGTTGCCGCCGTCGCGCAGGCCAGTAAGACGGCTCGGATCATCTGGGCGCTCCTGAACAAGGGCGGAATTTATCGGCGTCCCGACCCATTGGCGCTTACCGCGGTGACGCAGTGACCACCAAAACGATCTGACCGGCGCAGGCCGGCAGAGGGCAAGGTGCAACAACAGGCGATGAACCCTTGGGACGAAATCCCGAAACGAGTGAAGCTACTGCCCCCAATGCGCTCAAGCGCGTAAACTTGATTTGGCTCCTCGTTCCGCGGATCTCATCGAGGCCAGCGGCCATATTGTGCCGCGCGCAAAGGCCGGACATATGACCGCACCGTCCCAATGTGTGAAATCGGTTGAAAAAGCTCTTGCCTCGCGGGCCGTTCCACATATGGGGGCAAGGTCAACCAGTACCTTTATCAGCTTGAACCAGACGTGCGCCATGCGGTGCTGGGAAATGCGGGAACGATTATTTCGTTCAGAGTTGGCTCGGAGGATGCGCCATATCTTGCTCGAGAGTTTCAGGGACGATTTGATGAGATCGATCTATTGCAGCTACCGAATTATCGCATCTACCTGAAGCTTATGATCGATGGAGTCCCCTCGGCGGCGTTCAGCGCGACCACGCTGGCTCCGATGAGGCGGTGAGCCTCAGAGGACGGCGACGAGCTAGCTCGTAGACGGTCGTGTTGGCCGGAGGAAGAAAGATGTAACTGTTAATTTGGC
>NZ_PTFE01000267.1:0-820 GCF_002936975.1 Bradyrhizobium sp. AC87j1 | reverse complement strand
ACCTGTTGCTGGCCGATGCGGCCGGACGCGCCGCGCTGGGCGGCGACGGGCTTACCGGTGTGACGGTGGTGGATCTGGAGACGGCCACGGCCTGGGCGGAGCTGCCGGCGTCGGATCCGGACCCGCGCGCGCTCGGCCTGACCTCACGCCATCTCGCCTATGTGATCTACACCTCCGGATCCACCGGAACGCCCAAGGGGGCACAGAATGAGCATCGGGCTATCGTCAATCGCCTGATCTGGATGCAAAACGCCTATGGTCTCAAGGCAACTGATGTCGTGTTGCAGAAGACGCCCTTTGGCTTCGATGTCTCGGCCTGGGAGTTCTTCTGGACCTTGCTTGAAGGGGCGACCCTGGTGCTGGCGCCTCCGGATGCGCACAGAGATCCCGCTGCATTGGTCGACTTGATCATCAGCGAGCGCATTACGACGGTTCACTTCGTGCCATCCATGCTGGTCAGTTTTATGGATGCGAAGAGTGTTGACCGCTGCACGTCGCTGCGGCGTGTTTTATGCAGCGGCGAGGCGCTTCCTGCCGCCAGTGTGCATAAGGTTCGGCGCCTCTTGCCCTGGACGGGCCTGCACAATCTGTACGGTCCGACGGAAGCTGCGATCGACGTGACAGCGTGGAGTTGTCCGGATGAGTTTGATGGCGCCATTGTTCCGATCGGCCGTCCGATCGCGAACACGCGGGTGTATCTGCTGGATGGTCATGGCGGGCTGGTGCCGTTCGGTGCGGTGGGGGAGCTCTATGTCGGCGGGGCGGGGGTGGCGCGCGGCTATCTGAACCGGCCCGAGCTGACCGCGGAGCGGTTCATGGC
>NZ_PTFE01000266.1:0-833 GCF_002936975.1 Bradyrhizobium sp. AC87j1 | reverse complement strand
GGGCATCGCAGCGGGACACAGCAGATCGACCAGGGGCCAATTGAGAGCATAGTGGATGTCGCAAAGACCTTGCACCACCACACTGTCGAGGAAGCAAAATTATGGGACGTGTCAGCGAAAAAGTCATTCTGGTGACCGGCGGGGCTCGAGGGATGGGGGCCGCTCATGCGCGCCTGCTGGTCGCGGAGGGAGCTAAAGTCGTGATCACCGATACTCTTCGTAAAGAAGGAGAGGCTTTCGCGGCTGGCCTTGGCACATCCGCGATCTATCTGCGTCAAGACGTCGCTCAGCCAGAGGAATGGTGCCAAGCGATCGCGGCTGCGGAGAGCAAGTTTGGCGCGCTGCATGGCCTCGTCAACAATGCCGGCATAGCCAGTATTGCTCCTATCGAGCAGTTTCCGCTCGAGCAGTGGACGGAGACCCTTGCTGTCAATCTCACCGGTGTATTTTTGGGAATGCAGACTGCCCTGCCGGCCATGCGCCGCGCGGGCGGAGGCTCGATCGTCAACATCTCGTCGGTCGAGGGGCTGAGGGGTAGTGCAGGGCTTCACGCCTACGTCGCTTCCAAGTTTGGCGTGCGGGGCATAACCAAGTCCGCTGCTTTGGAGGCCGCGGCGTCTGGGGTTCGCATCAACTCAGTCCATCCGGGGTTAATCAACACTTGGATGACAAAGGACTTCGATTCCTCCAGTTTTCCCATTCCGCTTGGGCGGGCAGCCGAGCCGCCGGAAGTGTCACAGGTAGTGTTGTTCCTGCTCAGTGACGAGTCCTCTTATCTTACGGGCTCCGAAATCGTCGTCGATGGCGGTCTGACGATCGGCGTCCCGTACAAG
>NZ_PTFE01000265.1:0-843 GCF_002936975.1 Bradyrhizobium sp. AC87j1 | reverse complement strand
TCTGCTCAATCTATCGCCGAACGAGCGCGACAGAACCCAAAATACCCCGCGGGATCGCATCCCGCTCAACAAAATCTCTTCTCTTCAATCACATAGCCAGATGGGTGTTCTGATGCGCAGTTGTAGTATTTGCGCCAAGTCTCCACTTTTCCTCGGCGTCCGCAAGGGACAGGAACCAGTGGGCGTTGAGACATTCGGCCCGGAAGCGGCCGTTGAAGGCTTCGATGAACGCGTTATCCGGCATGATGTAGCGGGTGTCCCGTGTTTCCAGACTCGATCTAGCCCATTAGCGTAGACCGATCCGGGCCTCGGGGCACCGGGAGCACGCAAGTGCGGGCAGGCCGTCGCACTGACATGAACTGCGAGTTCGAGGTCGTTATCTGGCCGCCCCTGCGACTAGCCCGGATGCGCTGCGAGCGCGGATCCGTAATTGTCGTGTTGCCCGCAGCTCCCTTTCGCACTGACCATGGAGGGAGAGATGCGCATCATTGGCATGGACATTCATCGCGTGGCGGCCGAGGCCGTGGCGCTGCTCGAGGGACATCTAACGAAGCTCGGCCGCATTCCCATGACTCGTGACAGCTTGGAGGCTTTCGCCAGGAAGGAACTCACCCATGACGATCACGTGGTCGTCGAGGCGACTGGCAATGCCGCGGCCGTTGTCGAAGTTCTGGCGCCGTATGTCGACCGTGTTGTCATCGCCAACCCGAAGCAGGTGCGGTTGATCGCGCACGCAAAGATCAAGACGGATGCGATTGATGCCGCCGTGCTCGCGAAGTTGTACGCCACCGGATTTCTTCCGGAGGTCTGGGTACCCGATCAGCGCACTATGGCCCTGCGACG
>NZ_PTFE01000264.1:0-856 GCF_002936975.1 Bradyrhizobium sp. AC87j1 | reverse complement strand
TGGAAGCCGTCGAGAACGTCAGCGACGAAGTCAGCGTACCGCCGATCGCACCACCTGCGGCGCTCGAACCGATGGTCGAGGACGCGTAGTCGTTGGTGGTCGAGACCGTCAGCAGGCCGTTGGCGTCGATCGTCGCCGTCAGGTTGTTGGCCTGAAGCTTGGTGTTGAGCTGATCGAGCGTCTTGACCGTGCCGTTGGTGCCGTCACCGAAGGTGGCGGTAACCGCCGTGCCGCCGTTGAAAGACGAGAAGGTCAAGGTCTTGCCGGTGATGCCGCCGACGCCCGAGGTGCGGGCCGCGGTGAAGGCGGTCGCAGTCCCGGTGTTGCCGGCGAGGCCGAGCGCGTTCAGCGCATTGCCCGTGCCGGTGACCGACAGGTCGGCATTGACGCCGGTCGAGAGCTTGAGCTGACCCGAGGCGTTGATCGACGAGTTGGTCTGGCCGGTGGCGGTCGCAAGCGTCGCGGTGCCGTTGGCGTTGACCGTCGCGGTCTGCACGCCGGTGGCAAGGTCGATCGCCTTCAGCACGTCGTTGATCGTGCCGCCCTGGAGGTAGACCGTCGAGTTGCCGGCGCCGTCCGTGAGAACGTTGCCGCTCGCACCGAAGCCGCTCGCAACGCTCGGAGCACCGGTCGAACCCGGGATCGGCGCGTTCTTGAAGGTGATGACGTGACCGTCGACGTTCAGCGTCGAACCATCCGCGATCGTCGCACCGAGCGAGCCCGAGCTCGTGGTTCGGTTGACGCTCACGGTGGCGTTGCCGCCGCCCACAGACGTGGTCAGGCCGAGAGACTTGAGCAGGTCGGCCTTGCCGGTGACGCTCAGATCCGCACCCGTCGAGCTCTTCAGCGTGACGGC
>NZ_PTFE01000263.1:0-864 GCF_002936975.1 Bradyrhizobium sp. AC87j1 | reverse complement strand
CCAGGGTGTTGACGAAGAACCCGATCAGCTCTTCGATCTGCCGGTGCCCCCGATTGGCGCTCGGCACGCCAATCACAAGATCGTCCTGCCCCGACAGACGCGACAGCACCGCCGCCCAGGCCGCCAGCACTGTCATGAACAACGTCGTGCCATGCTGCAGGCTCAGCTGCTTCAGCTCCCGCGTCAAATCCGCATCGATGATGACCGGAACCGTGGCCGCGGCAAACGACTGCTGGGCAGGCCGCGCATGGTCCGTCGGCAAGACAAGACGGGTCGTGCCTGCCAGGGCGCTGCGCCAATACTGCGCCTGCTTCTGCAGCCGATCCCCCGACAGCCATTGGCGTTGCCAGGCGGCATAATCCGGATACTGGATCGCAAGCGGCGGCAGAGGATCGTCCTGCCCAGCCTCAAATGCCCGGTAGAGCTGGCTAAGTTCACGCAGCAGCACGCCCATCGACCAGCCGTCCGAGACGATGTGATGCTGGGTCAGCAGGAAGACGTGTTCCTCATCCGACATCCGCACCAGATGCCCGCGGATCAGCGGACCGCGCGCAAGATCGAATGGCGTGCGCCCCTCTTCATGGCGAAGATCCAAAAGTGCCGCTTGCGCATCCGATCTCTCCCGCAGATCGTGCTCAACTATCGGCAGTCCCGCATCCGGGGGCAGAACCTCAACCCGGGGCTTGCCCTGCGTCGCGACAAAAACACTGCGCAGCGCCTCATGACGCGCAAACACACGGTCAAGGCTGCGCTGCCAGGCGCTGCGGTCGAGCATCCCGCGTAGTCGCAAGGTCAGCGGAATGTGATAGTTCGTGCTGCCTTCGTTCAGTTGCGCCAAAAACCATAGCCGCTGCTGCGCAAACG
>NZ_PTFE01000262.1:0-882 GCF_002936975.1 Bradyrhizobium sp. AC87j1 | reverse complement strand
CTGTGCTGCAGAATGAGCTTGACGATTGTGCGTTCATTCCGGCGAAGCGTGCTCACCGACGATGACGCTAACTCGACAGGCCTCTCTATCTGTCGTCTGCAACGTCGATGCCAAGCACCTCATCGGGTGTTATAGGACTCGCTCGGCTGAAGATGTCGAATTGGAGTACGAGGAGGTCGCCGACAACCTCCGCCTCTTCTTCTGTTGCCTTCCCGCTTGTTTGATTGGCGACGCGGAATGTCGAAAGTCCGACATGATCAAGCGGGACATAAACGGATGAGGAGCTCGCATGGCTCAAAGTTGTGGGTGGCTCGACTAAGCCTTCATAAGGTCGAAACGCTATCGCTGTGCATGGCCCGAACGCATGCTGGCGGATCAGGTCGCGCGAGAAGGTCGGAACAGCTCCAGCAACTCTGCAAGAGTTGCTGGAGTTTGCATTCGTATCAGATTCTCGGCGCGTCGATTGCACAGGGTGGTACTCTAATTCGGAAGGCTCGGAGAACCTCATGCGTTCTGCGCCCCACTCCCGCGGCCAGCCACCATGCACCTGTGCGGAACCGGCATTGCGTCGCCTGCAGTCCACGCCCATCTTGCGGAGGAAGCTCGGTCGTGAATTGTCGGGCTCAACAAGGTGGCCCAATGTCGCGAAGCCAATTCAACACTCCGACGGTAACGCCTGAGCGGCGGACGCGTGTCCACGACGTGAAATCGTTATCGAGTTGGTTTTAGTTGCACGGGGACTACGCACAGCCATTGGGCATCGCAGCGGGACACAGCAGATCGACCAGGGGCCAATTGAGAGCATAGTGGATGTCGCAAAGACCTTGCACCACCACACTGTCGAGGAAGCAAAATTATGGGACGTGTCAGCGAAAAAGTCAT
>NZ_PTFE01000261.1:0-907 GCF_002936975.1 Bradyrhizobium sp. AC87j1 | reverse complement strand
ACGATGCCAAACGTCTGGCTGCCGACTTGCGTCACCACGATGAAGCCGTTCTCGGGATCCGAGGCCGCGCCGTCGTCGATCTTCAAGAGCTTCTTCAGATGGATCAGCGGCAGCAGCTTGTTGCGCAAGCGCAGCACCGCGGTGTCCTTGATGCGCTCGATGCGGTGCTCCGAGTTGGCGCGGGCACGGACCAGCTCGACCACCGAGAGCTGCGGGATCGCAAAGCGGTCGCCGGCGGCCTCGACGATCAGGGCGGAGACGATCGCGAGCGTCAGCGGGATCTTGATGGTGACGGAGGAGCCCTCGCCGGCCACCGACTTGATGTCGATGGTGCCGCCGATCTGGTCGATATTGGTGCGCACCACGTCCATGCCGACGCCGCGGCCGGAGACCGAGGTGATGGCGGCTGCGGTGGAGAAGCCCGGCGCGAAGATGAACTTGTGGATCTGGGCTTCGCTCATCTTCTCGAGCTCGGCCTCGGTGACGAGGCCTGACGAGATTGCCTTGGCCTTGATCTTCTCGGTGTTGAGGCCACGGCCGTTGTCGGCGATGCAGATGATGATGTGGCCGCCCTCATGATAGGCGGACAGACGAATGGTGCCCTGCTCGCCCTTGCCGCTGGCGAGACGCTCGGCGGGGGTCTCAAGGCCATGATCGGCGGAGTTGCGCACCATGTGGGTGAGCGGGTCCTTGATCAAATCGAGCACCTGGCGGTCGAGCTCGGTGTCGGCGCCGTGCATCTCCAATTCGATCTGCTTGCCGAGTTCGCTCGAGAGGTCGCGGACGATGCGGGGCAGCTTCTGCCAGGCATTGCCGATCGGCTGCATGCGCGTCTTCATGACGCCCTCCTGCAGCTCGGCGGTGACGTTGGACAGGCGCTGCAGCGGCACCTTGAACTCGGTGTCCT
>NZ_PTFE01000025.1:0-92138 GCF_002936975.1 Bradyrhizobium sp. AC87j1 | reverse complement strand
GATTGAGATTGTGCATGACCCAGGCGTCGCGCTCGGCGCGGGACTTGGTCCTGGCAAAGACCTTGTCGACGCCGAGCCTGACGTTCTCGTACACGGTGAGCCACGGCAACAGGCTGTGGTTCTGAAACACCACGGCGCGGTCGGGCCCCGGCGAGTTGACCTCGCGGTTTT
The DNA here is from genome assembly GCF_002936975.1 of Bradyrhizobium sp. AC87j1. Lineage (NCBI taxonomy): Bacteria > Pseudomonadati > Pseudomonadota > Alphaproteobacteria > Hyphomicrobiales > Nitrobacteraceae > Bradyrhizobium > Bradyrhizobium sp. AC87j1. The sequence goes on along the minus strand of NZ_PTFE01000025.1, from coordinate 91,967 downwards.
CCAGCAGCACGCCGCCGGTGGTGGCGTTGGTCAGCCCCGCGATGATGTTGAGCAGGGTCGACTTGCCGCAGCCGGAATGGCCGATGATCGAGACGTATTCGCCCTTCTCGATCGTGAGATTGATCTCCTTCAGCACCTCCGTGGTGGCGGCACCGCGGGTAAAGACCTTGTCGATGTGGTCGAGCTTCAGATAGGCGGTCATGTACCCTCTCCTCTCAGTTCAGCGCGGTGCCGCGGGTGACGACCTTGCCGAGGCCAGCGATCACGCGGTCCAGCACGAAGCCGACGATGCCGACATAGAACAGCGCCAGGATGATCTCGCTGATATGCGAGGAGTTCCAGGCGTCCCAGATGAAGAAGCCGATGCCGACACCGCCGATCAGCATTTCGGCCGCGACGATCGCCAGCCACGACAGGCCGATGCCGATACGCAGGCCGGTGAAGATGTAGGGCGCGGCCGCCGGGATCATGATCTTGGCGAAGAACTCCAGTGGATTGAGCTGCACCACCGCGGCGACGTTGCGATAGTCCTGCGGGATGTTGCGGATGCCGACCGCGGTGTTGATGATGATCGGCCAGATCGAGGTGATGAAGATGACGAAGATCGCCGAGGGCTGACCGTCGCGGAAGGCCGCGAGCGACAGCGGCAGCCAGGCGAGCGGCGGAATCGTGCGCAGCACCTGGAACAGCGGATCGAGCCCGCGCATGGCCCAGACTGACTGTCCGACCAGCACGCCGAGCGCGATGCCGGCGATCGCCGAGAGCGAATAGCCCAAGGCAACGCGCTGCAGACTGGCGGACAGATGCCAGAACAGGCCCTTGTCGATGCCGCCATGATCGAAGAACGGATCGAGGATCAGCTCCTTGGTGTCCTTGAACACTTTCGACGGCGGCGGCAGCGCCGAGCCGGCGCGACGGCAGACCAGTTCCCAGACCAGCGTCAAAAGAGCGATCACGACCAGCGGTGGGATCACGCGCACGGCGGTTTCCCGCGCCATCCGTGCATAGGCTTCCCTGCGCGGCGGGCGCTTCGGCGTCAGCGCGACGACCGGCGCGGCAACGGCCGCAGGCGACGCGATCTCAAGCTCAATCTTGGTGGCAGGCATGTTCATCGAAAATCCCTTTCCGGCTTCAAAGGACGAAGCGGCCGCCTGACGGCGGCCGCAGGCTCCATCAGACTTCGACGCGCTTGATCGCGAGCGACTTCAGATAGGCTGCCGGATTTTCGGGATCGAACACCTTGCCGTCGAAGAAGGTCTCCTTGCCGCGCGAGGTGGAGGTTGGAATTTCCGCGGCGGCGACGCCCAGAGTCTTGGCCGCATCGCGCCACATGTCCTCGCGGTTGACCTTGGCGATCAGCGCCTTGGTGTCGAAGCCAGGCTCGTACTTGCCCCAGCGGATGTCCTCCGTGAGGAACCAGAGGTCGTGGCTCTGGAAGGGGTAGGAAGCGAAGTCGCGCCAGTACTTCATGATGTGCGGCGAGTTCTCGACCACCTTGCCGGGGATGCCGTAGTCGAACTTGCCGGCGCTGCGATCGAGCACGTCCTCGACCGGGCAATTCATCCACTGCCGTTTGCCCATGATGGCGGCGAGCTCGGCCTTGTTCTCGGCCTTGTCGGCCCATTGCTGGGCTTCCATCACGGCCATCAGCAGGGCCTTGGCGGCCTTCGGATATTTGTCGACGAAGGCGGCGCGCATGCCGAAGGATTTTTCCGGATGCTTGTTCCAGAGTTCGCCGGTGTTGATCGCGGTGTAGCCGATCTTCTGATTGATCAGCTGCAGATTCCAGGGCTCACCGACGCAGAAGCAGTCCATGGTGCCGACCTTCATGTTGGCCACCATCTGCGGCGGCGGCACCACGATGGTCTCGATGTCCTTGTCGGGATCGATGCCGCCGGCGGCGAGCCAATAGCGGATCCAGAGGTCGTGGGTGCCGCCGGGGAAGGTCATCGCGGCTTTCACGGCCTTGCCGGAGGCCTTCTTCTTCTCCAGCGCGGCCTTGAACGGCGATGCATCGACGCCGAGCTTGAGGTCGGCATATTCGTTGGCGACCGAAATGCACTGACTATCGAGATTGAGCCGCGCCAGGATGTACATCGGCGTCGGCTGGTTGTTCTGTGTCACCTTGCCGGCCGAGATCAGATACGGCATCGGCGTCAGGATATGCGCGCCGTCGATGCCGTTGCCTTCGGAGCCGAGCACGAGATTGTCGCGCGTGGTGCCCCAGGAGGCCTGCTTCTGCACGTCGGTGTCGGGCATGCCGTATTTGGCGAACAGGCCCTTGTCCTTGGCGACGAAGAGCGGCCCCGCATCGCTCAGCGCGATGAAGCCGAGCTTGGCACCCTTGACCTCGGGGCCTGAATCCTGCGCGAAAGCGCCGGCGGGGAAATTCAGTTTTGCGGCGGCGAGAAGTGCGGCGGTCGAGCCGGAGGCCTTCAACAATTGACGGCGGCTGAGGCCCGTCTCCGAGGGCCGGCGGGTGCGCTTGGTCATAGGCAGTGTCGTCCTTTGCATCGTTGCAGAATTGATGGCGTCAGTGCACACGAGCAGCCCGTCCGTCCGGCGGCGCCGTCTTTGGCGCATGCGAACGCACGGCGGGGAGACCCCCGCCTGATGGCGTCGGCAAGTCGGATGAGAAGTCTCGCGGGACGGCTTCAATGGCGTCGGCATGGAACTATTCAAGCTTCATGCCAAGCGCGACACCGCAAAAACATATTATAAATCAGAATGTTAAAGAGACCGCGCGTGACTGTCACAGGTCGAACCCGCATGCGAAAGTTGCGACCTGCTCAATTCTTGTGCGGCGCACAAGCCTTGTGCAACAGATCAAGCAACAGGCCGCCAAGTGCTGTGACGCCGGATCGGGCCGAGATCTATCTCATTGATATTGCTATATATTTATTGCCATACGGCGCGGCACGCAACTTGCTTATCCATAAACGTCAACGAAGACTGCGGCTCGCCGCATTGTGCAGCCTCTGGCGGCTGCATCCGGAAGCTTAACTGCCTCGCGGCCCTTCCCGGCTTTAGTCCTCGTGACGCGATTCCCAAGGCTTCCAGACATTTCCTAGCCCTCGTGCGCGGCAGGCCAGCCGGCACGGCCCGTGACGTTGCAGCCGCGCTCCCGGGCGCGTCGATCTCTCTTACGAAGCAAAAGGAACCATTGATGTCGTATCTCGCGCCTTCGGAATTCGTCACCAAGATGGTGGATGCGGGCGAGTCCAAGATCTTCATGTCCACCCGGGATACCATCATCCGCGCCTACATGGCCGGCGCCATCCTCACGCTCGCCGCATGGTTCGCCGTCACGATCAACGTCAACACGGGTCAGCCGCTGGTCGGCGCGCTCTTGTTTCCGGTCGGCTTCGTCATGCTGTACCTCCTCGGCTTCGACCTCCTGACCGGCGTGTTCGTGCTCTCGCCGCTCGCCCTGATCGACAAGCGTCCTGGCGTCACGATCGGCGGCGTGCTGCGCAACTGGGGCCTCGTGTTCATCGGTAACTTTGCCGGCGCGTTTACGGTCGCCTTCATGATGGCCTTCGTCACGACCTTCGGCTTCTCGCAGCCGCCGGACAAGGTCGGCACCGCCATCGGAATCATCGGCGAAAGCCGCACGCTCGGCTACGCCGCGCACGGTGCGGCCGGCATGGCGACGCTGTTCATGCGCGGCATGCTCTGCAACTGGATGGTCTCGACCGGCGTCGTCGGCGCCATGATCTCGACCTCGGTCCCCGGTAAGGTCATCGCGATGTGGATGCCGATCCTGGTGTTCTTCTACATGGTGTTCGAGCATTCCGTCGTGAACATGTTCCTGTTCCCGTCCGGCCTGCTGCTCGGCGCAAAATTCTCGATCCTGGACTATCTGATCTGGAACGAGATCCCGACCGTGCTCGGCAACCTCGTCGGCGGCCTCGCCTTCACCGGCATGACCCTCTACGCCACGCACGTCATGACCCTGCCGAAGCGCCAGGTCGACAAGGCTGCAAAGCCCCGCGTCGCCGCCTGATCGAATACGTCTCGACAGGGGAGCCTCGCCCGAGCAGGGTGAGGCTCCCCTCTCCTGGTGATGACGATGACCCGCGGACTCCTGATTTCGGTCGGCCAGCACTCCGACAAGGGTCGCAAGCCCCTCAACCAGGATTTTCACGGCGTCTTGATTCCCGAGGAGCCGCTGCTCGGCCTGAAGGGCATTGCGGCGGTTCTCGCCGACGGCATCTCCAGCAGCACGGTGAGCCAGATCGCCAGCGAGTCGGCGGTCAAGAGCTTCCTGATGGACTATTACTGCACGTCGGAATCCTGGACGGTGAAGACCTCCGCGCGCCGCGTGCTGGATGCGACCAATTCCTGGCTGCACGCGCAGACGCGTAAGAGCCAATACGCCTATGACCGCGACAAGGGCTATGTCTGCACGCTGAGCGCCATGGTCATCAAGGCGACCACCGCGCACATCTTCCATGTCGGCGACTGCCGCATCTACCGCGTGGCCGGCAAGGCGCTCGAGCAGCTCACCGACGATCACCGGATCATCGTGTCGTCGGAGCAGACCTATCTCGGCCGCGCGCTCGGCATCAATCCGCAGCTCGAGATCGACTACCTGGCGTTCGAGGTCGAGGCCGGCGACACGTTCCTGCTGGCGACCGACGGCGCCTACGAATTCGTCGACGCGCGCTTCATCACGAGCGCGCTGAACGAGCACGCAGGCGAGCTCGACGGAGCGGCAAGGGCGATCGTCGAGGAAGCCTACCGGCGCGGCAGCGACGACAACATCACCGTCCAGATTATCCGCATCGACGCGGTGCCGCAGCGCGAGCCGGCCGGCATCTTCAATCAGACCTCACAATTGCCGCTGCCTCCGCTGCCGGAGCCGCGCGCGATGTTCGACGGCTACCGCATCGTCCGCGAGATCCACGGCAGCAGCCGCAGCCACATCTATCTCGCCGTCGATGTCGAGACCGAGGAGCCGGTCGCACTCAAGCTGCCGTCGGTCGATTTGCGCGACAACGCCGCCTATCTCAAGCGCTTCCTGATGGAGGAATGGATCGCGCGCCGGATCGACAGCCCGCACGTGCTGAAGCCGCTGTCCCAGTCGCGGCGCCGCAATTATCTCTATGTCGCGACCGAATTCGTCGAGGGGCAGACCCTGAAGCAGTGGATGACCGACAATCCGCGCCCCGATCTCGAAACCGTGCGTGGCATCATTGAGCAGATCGCCGCGGGCCTGCGCGCCTTCCACCGCATGGAGATGCTGCATCAGGACCTCAGGCCCGACAACATCCTGATCGACAAGACCGGCACCGCGAAGATCATCGACTTCGGATCGGTCAGGGTCGCGGGCGTCGCGGAGGCCGCGCCACGGGACGAGGCCGACGAAATCCTGGGCACGGTCCAGTATACGGCGCCGGAGTATTTTCTCGGGCAAGGCGGCTCACCGCGCTCCGACATGTTTTCGCTTGCGGTGATCTGCTACCAGATGCTGACGGGAAAGCTTCCCTACGGCGCCCAAATTGCCAGGATCCGGCGCAAGGCGGACGTGCGGAGGCTCAAATATCGCTCCGCAGACGACGACCGCAACGTGCCGGCCTGGATCGACGGCGCGCTCCGCCGCGCGCTGCATCCCGATCCCTACAAGCGGCACGAGGACCTGTCCGAATTCGTCTTCGAGCTTCGCACGCCCAATCCGGCCTATCTGGACACGCGGATCACGCCGCTATTGGAGCGCAGCCCGCTGATGTTCTGGAAGCTGACCTCGGCGGCACTCGCCTGCGCCGTCGTCGTGCTGCTGGCGCTGCTGCACGCCCGGTAGGGCGGAAGCGTCAGCTTCTGACGGTCATGCGGAACTTTTATCGAGGTCTCCCCTAGATCAACCTTTTTTGTCGGACGCGTTCACCGGCGCCGACTATCCGCCAGCGTAATAGCGCCTGCAGCCACTAGGACAACGATGATGACCGTGGCAAGCGCCTCCACCGAGGCCAGGGTGTCGTACCAGCTGTTCCAAAGCTCAAGCATGCGCTGGCCTCTATCGAGCGCCGCCCATCAGCGATAGAATACACTTTCTCAAAAGGACGCGCCTTCGCGTGCAAGTACAATGCTGCGTTTCGCCGCGTGCGTTTTGATCGCGCGGCAACGTGACCCATGCCGGAGGCCGGAATACGAGCGAACGTAGTTTGCGGTCGCCGCGTAGTGAGATCGCCCGCGGCTATGTCGAAGATGTTGACCAACTGTGAAGTGGTTTACATCGTTGGGGGCTGGCTCGGGCTAAAGTGACGAAGGCTTCTTACTTCGAAGGAGGCATCCAATGCTCGCGGCAATCAAATGGAACTCTCGATATAACGCTCGCGAATGGGTGATGAAGGCCGGGGCGCTCGTCGTCCAACTCCGTGCACCGAATGCAAACCGACAGAGCGGTGAAAGTAAGTCGAGGCGGCCACTCTGGAAACAGTTCGACGACACCCATCATTGGGACTCGACCGCGGAGGAATGGGTCCCAAACCCTGATCGGTAATCGTGCAACGCATTGTGCGCGCACCGGTCGAATTCCGAGACTTCAACATCCCGTCGCTGACGGGCCCATCTAGCGGTGAGGCCGCGTCTTGACTTTTGTTTGCCTGACATCCGTATCACGGACGGACGCAGTCGGCCCTACGGGGCTTGATCGTAAGCCTGCAGGATCCTGACAAAATCAGCCATGCTTGATCGATCCTGGTTTTCAGCCATAGCCGCAATCTGAGTATTGGACGCGGGTCGGCTTCCCTGCCAGAACCGCATCAGGAGATCGGCGATGTTTCTCATGGCGTACTCTCTGCACCAACCATGGCAATAAGCATCAATTGAGCGGCAAAGCGCCCGCTCCTTCGGGAGAAGGGCCGGCGGGAGCTACGCCGCCGGCCTTGTCCCGCAACTGCCGGCTCGCAGGGCCGGTTCCGTTGCTTTTCACTCTGGATGCATCGGTAACACCAAGCACTCGGTCGGCGCCATCGCGCGCAGGTATGAAGTGACCATACCTAGGTAGACTTGGGTGGTGACTCGGGATCAGTCGACCAAGTGTCGGTTTAATCGCTGGTAGGTTGACGACTTCCGTGGATGGCTCAACTCCGAACGCTGAGGTCCGTTATTGTGCCGCTATCAGAAACACAGCGGACGTCGTACGCGCCCGGAGTGCCGCGGCATCCCGGCCGACCATCAGACCCGCTCCACAGCCTTCACACCGAGCGGCGTCGGCGCCATGCCGCCACCGGGCTTGAGGTGGAATTCGTAGGTCATCAGATGCCACTGACCGTTCGCCTTGGAGCCGTCAGGCATCGCGGGATCGTTGCGCGGCTCGACCTTGGCGACGAGATCATCCTTGACCCCGAACACCACGTCGGAATCCAGATATTTGTCGCCGTCCATGAAGACGTGCGTGATCAGCGGCTCGTATCCCTTCGCGTTGACCAGGAAGTGCACATGCGCCGGGCGCATCGGATGACGCTTGGTCTGCACGATCATCTCGCCGACCGGGCCGTCGGTCGGGATCGGATAGCTGCACGGCAAAATGGTACGGAAGAAGAAGCGGCCGTCGTTATCGGTGATGAAGCGCGCCCGCGCCGAAGCGCCGACCTCGTCATAGTTCGGCTTCTGGGAATCGTAGAAGCCGTCGTCATCGGCATGCCAGACGTCGACGGGGACATTGGCCAGCGGCTTGCCCTGGAGGTCGGTGACGCGGCTCTGCACGAACATCCGCTCACCGGTTTGATTGTTCGGCGAGATGTCGGTGCCATGCGCGGTCACCTTGTGCTCGCCGACATAGAACGGGCCGAGCACGGTGGTCTGGGTGGCGCCCTCGCGGTCGCGGTGGTTGACCGCGTCGACCAGCATGGAGACACCGAGCACGTCGGACAGCAGGATGAACTCCTGGCGGGTATCGGTGCATTTCTGCCCGGTGCGGGTCAGGAAATCGATGGCGTGGTCCCATTCCTCGAAGGTGAGACCCGTCTTGCTCACGTAATCGTGCAGCGACTTCACCAATTCCTGGAGCAGGAATTTCGCGCGCGGATTGGGCGTGCTGTCGAAGCTTTTGACGACGGCCTGGGTGAGATCAGTCTCGTTGAACTGGGTCATGATGGTTTGCCCTGCGTTTTCTCATTGGCCCCGGGGGGCCTGGAGGCGTTCCAGGGGCCAGCCTACACCAGTCGGCCCGCTCGCGTTAAGCGCGAGCGGCTTGGAATGGGGCCGTCATTTGGCTATCAACGGATCGACAAAACTGCCCGGAGGAACTGATGCTCGCCCCCACCCCCGCCTCGCCCGAATCCGTCGGCATGTCCAAGGCCGCGCTCGACCGCATCGATGCGCATCTGAGGAAACGGTACATCGATGCCGGCCGCTTCCCCGGCACGCATCTTCTGGTCTACCGCCGCGGCAAGGTCGCGCACAGCTCGCTTCAAGGCTTTGCCGACGTCGAGCGCAAGCTGGCGGTCAAGGACGACACCATCTACCGCATCTATTCCATGACCAAGCCGCTCACCAGCGTCGCCTTCATGATGCTGGTCGAGGAAGGCCTGGTCGCGATCGACGAGCCCGTCGCCAAATTCATTCCGGAATGGAAGGATCTCGGCGTGTTCGTTGCCGGCAACTCGCCGGCCTTCCTGACCCGTCCGCCGTCCCGGCCGATGCTGATCGTCGACCTCCTGCGCCACACGTCCGGCCTCACCTACGGCTTCCAGCAACGCTCCAATGTCGATGCCGCCTACCGCGCTGAAAAAATCGGCGAGGTCGAGAAGTCGGGCACGCTCCAGACCATGATCGAGGCGCTTGCCAAGATCCCGCTGGAATTCTCGCCGGGCGAGGCCTGGAACTATTCGGTCTCGACCGACGTGCTTGGTTACCTCGTCGGCAAGATCTCGGGAATCCCCTTCGAGCAATTCCTGAAGCAACGCATTCTCGACCCGCTCGGCATGACCGACACCGATTTCCACGTCCCGGCCTCCAAGGCGCATCGCTTTGCCGCCTGCTATTCCGCCGATCCCGGCGGCGGCATGACATTCCATGCCGGACAGCGGCGCGAGGGCCTGACGCTCCAGGACGATCCGGCAACGAGCTCATTCCTGTCTCCGCCCTCCTTCATCTCGGGCGGCGGCGGCCTCTGCTCGACGGTCGCCGACTATCTCACCTTCTGCCGCGCGCTTCTCAACGGCGGCGAGCTCGGCGGCGTCAGGCTGATCGGGCCGAAGACGCTGGCGCTGATGACGAGCAACCACATTCCGGGCGGCGCCGCCCTGCCCGAAGTGTCGCGCTCGCTGTTCTCCGAGGCCACCTATAACGGCATCGGCTTTGGCCTCGGCTTCGCGGTGACCATGCGCCCGTTCGAGACGCTGATCGCCGGCAGCCCCGGCGAATACAATTGGGGCGGCGCGGCCACGACCTCGTTCTGGATCGATCCGGCCGAAGAGCTGATCGCGATCTTCATGACGCAGGTGCTGCCGTCGAGCGCCTACCCGATCCGGCGCGAGCTGCGCAGCATGGTCTACGCCGCGATCACCGAGAGCAATCTGTAACCAATCCAACCGATCCCGCGGCCCACGGCCGCGGGATCGCGCCATCAGACGCTCATTTGAGCATCTCCGGCACGATCAGACGCGGCAAGAACAGCGACACGCTTGGCCAGACGATGACTGCCGCGAGCACGAGCAGCATCGGAATCAGCATGATCACCGTATCCTTCAGAGCATAGCGCAGTCGCACGCCGGCGATCGAACAGGCGATCATCAGACACAATCCGTAGGGCGGCGTCACCAGTCCGAAGGCCAGCGATACGATGGAAATGATCGCGAACTGGACGGGATGGAGATCGACAGACTTGGCGAGCGGCTCCAGCACGGTACCGACGATGACGATCGCCGGGATGGCATCGAGGAAGCAGCCCACCACCAGAAAGCAGAAGGAGATGAAGAAGCCGGCCGCAACAGCGCCCATGCCCCATGTCGAGACATTGGCCAGCAGTTCCTGCGGGATCTTGTAGTAGGCGAGCAGCCAGCCGAACGCACTTGCGGTGCCGACGCAAAACAACGCCACGCCGGCAAGGCGCCCGGTGTCGAGCAGGGCCTTGTACAGTTCGCGTATCCCCGTCTCGCGATAGAAGAACGCGGAGAGCGCGACGGAATAGAGCACCGCGACGCAGGCGGACTCGGTTGCGGTGAACCAGCCGAGCAGAATGCCCCCAACGATGATGAAGGGCGTCATCAGCGCCGGAATTGACTTCCAAATAGCGCATCGCATCTCGACCCAGCTTGTCTTCGGATAAGTCGGGTAGCCGCGGCGCACCGCATAGACGTGCACCGTCGCCATCTGCGCGCCCGCGATCAGCAAACCCGGCACGATGCCGGCCAGATACATCGCCGCAATCGAGGTCGAGATCAGCCCGCCCCACACGATCATGAGGATCGACGGCGGGATGATCACTGCAAGCACCGCTGAGACCGCGGTGATCGCGATCGAAAACGAGAGGTCGTAGCCCTCCTTGGTCTGCGCATCGATGAAGATCTTGGACTGGCTCGCCGCGTCGGCGGTGGAGGAGCCCGAGATGCCGGCAAAGAACACCGACAGCACGACGTTGATTTGCGCCAGCGACCCCGGCCAGTGCCCGACCATCGAGCGCGACAGCGCCACCAACCGGTCGGTGATGCCGCCGATGCTCATCAGGTTGGCCGTCAGCAGGAAGAACGGCACCGCGAGCAGGATGAATGAATTGTAGGCGTTGAAGGTTTCCTGCGCGAGCATCATCATCGAGAGATGCGGCTCGATCAGCAGAATCGGCACGCAGGCAAGGCCGAGCGCGAAGGCGACCGGCACGCGCACGATGAGCAGGCCGATGAAAACCCCGAACAGCACCATCGCGGCCTGTCCGGCAGAGAGTACATTGCCGCTCATCGCTCTGCCCCAACCAGAATGCGCATTTCATCGATGATCTGTTCGCCCGCAAAGACGATCCACGTCACGCCGGTCACAGGCCAGGCGACGTGAATCAGCCAAAGCGGCAGATCGGCCAGCTCTGAAGTCCTGTTCCAGGCAAAGCGGGTGAACTCGAGGCCGGCCGATACGAACACCAGCGCCAGCGCCAGTATGCCGAGCCGCGCGAGGATTCGCACCGCGGCCTCCGACCGCCGCGACAGGTCAGGCCACACATCGACCTCGAAATGCTGCGCTTCGCGCACGCCGACCATGGCGCCGATCATGATAGTCCAGACGAACAGGAAGCGCGCCATCTCCTCCGTCCAGATGTAGGACGGAATGAAGGGCGTGTAGCGTGAGATGATTTGCAGCGTGACCGGAACAACCAGGACGCCGACACAGGCGGCCAGCAGGAATTCCAGCAGCTTCGCATAGGCCGCCGATACGCGGCGCCACAGCGACGGTGTGGACGGGACGGGCATTTCAGACATTGGGGCTCCGTGCAGCGGCTCATCCGCCAGCGCCGGGCAAGAAGCGGGGCTTGCCCGGAGATGCTGTCGGCGGACGCAAAGACCTCAGACGACGTTGATCTTCTCGAAAATGCCCTCCGCACCGATTTCCTTGGCGTAGGTGGCCATCACGGGGTCGGCAAGCTTCTTCATGGCGTCCCGCTCCTCGAAGGGAACGCGCTTGAGCTTGCCGGCCTTCTCGAGCGTGTCGAGCTTGACGACCTCTTCGCTCGACTCGAGCTGACGGCCGTAGTCGCCGGCCTCCTTGCCGGCCTTCATGATCGCATCCTGCAGCTCCTTCGGCAGGGTCTTCAGCGTCTTCACCGAGAAGCAGATCGGCCGGATCGACACGGCGTGCTGGGTCAGGTTGAGATGCGGAGCGACTTCGTAGAACTTCATCGCCTCGACGCCGGCCGCCTCATTTTCGCCGGCCGATATCACGCCGTTCTGGATCGCGTTGTAGATCTCGTTATAGGCGATCACCGTCGGGCTCATGCCGACCGCCGCAAAGGTCTTCGACCAGATCGGCGCGCCCTGCACGCGAACCTTGAGTCCCTTGAGATCGGCGAGATTCTTAAGTGGCTTGTTGGCGAAGATGTTGCGGATGCCGCCGCCGGAATAGCCGATCAGGACGACCTCGGCCTTCGCCGCGACTTCATCGGCGATCGGCGCCAGGATATTGGCTTCGACGACCTTGTTCATGTGCTCGATGCCCTTGAATACGAAGGGCGCATCGATGAAGGGGGCCGCCTTGGCGAAGGTCGACATGTGAGCCGGCGAGACGATGCCGTAATCGACCGCCTTGCCCTGCGACATGTACTCGAAATACTGCTTCTCGAGGCCGAGCGAGGAATTCCTGTGCAGGGTGAAGTTGACGGGCTTGCCGTAGTACTTCTTCACCAGCTCCTCGAACCGGAGCAGTGCCCGGTTGAAGGCGTGGTCGTCGTTGAACTGGACCGCGCCGTTCAGCGAGATCGGCGCTTGCGCCCTGAGGATCGACGGCATCCCAATCGTAGCCGCCGCAGTGGTCGCACCGATACCAGCGAGAAATGACCTTCGCTTCATCGTCTCCCCTCCCTTTGATGCTCCGGCCCTGTAGCCGGGCCGTGAGCGCAGCCGGAAGCGTATGAAAAACGTCGGCCGGACGGAAGTCATTTCGCGTGCGCTGGAGGTACTCTTCGTCGCAGGGCTACGCCCGGCACACCTGCTGCACTGCAACTCGCGCCCCTGACGGCGCGGGCAGGCCATGGGCACAGTCGCACTCCCGGAGGAGGCCGGCCACGAGCGGACCTGTGCGCTGCACGCACGGACCCGCTCACCCGCTGCTGCTGGCCTAGTGCATATGCCCGATCAGATAGATGCCGCCGCCGATCACCAGCACGGCCGGTACGGCCCACAAGATCAATACCGGCATTTGTCATCCTCCTCAGTTTGACGTGCAGACCTTCACGGTCTTCATGCCGCTTTCGGCTTCGGTCCGCGATTTGTAGATCGCGCCCGACGGGCTGACGACGGTCATCGACGTGTCCGTCGGCTTCTTGTCGACGACGGTGCACTTCTTCGTCTTGACGTCCTGTACGACGTAAAACTCGTCGGCCGCGAACGCCGGCAGGGACAATGCAGCAAGCATCAACGCTGCAGTCGCTATTCTCAGCTTCATTTTCTTCCTCCTCCAATCGCCGGCCTTCCCGCCCGGCTCATTCAAAACGGGAAAAACTGGCAATTTGTTCCTGGGTGTTGGAACGCTGTGCACGATGAGATGTTGTTGCGGCGCTTATTCTCGTGAGGAGGACAAAGATGAAGAAGCTGCTCTTGCTATCCGCCGCGGCTGTTCTGATCTCGACCGGCGCCTTCGCGCAATCCACCGTGGTGACCACCACCGGAACCGGTCACGCGGCAGCGGTTCAGATCGAGCCGCAATACCGGACCAGGATCAAATCCTACGTCACCGAACATCACCTTCGCCCGGTCACGACAAAGGAAAAGATCATCGTCGGCGCGACCGTGCCGAGCGACGTCGAGCTGGAGGCCGTGCCGTCCGATTGGGGTCCCTCGCTCACCAAGTATCGCTACGTGTACTCCGGTGATCGCGTGATGCTCGTGGACCCCGGCTCGCGCACAGTGGTTCAGGAAATCGATTGATCAAGTCGTAAGGCGGCCGTATTGAAGGCGGTCGCCTGCCCGGACTTGACCGCGTGACATCGCATCGAGAGGCCCCGGAACGCCACTCCTGACCGCACTCCGCATGAGCTGAAGCGCGGACATCCCGGACTGCGCTGCAATCTCGTTGCTCGCCATCTGCGAAAAACATGGCGCTGCGCAAGTCCCGCACGTATGGTCTGCCCAAAATCATAATCCGGCGCCGCTGCGCCGGAACCGGGACGCCCGCGTTTGTCAAAGCTCACCCTGCCGGTCCGGCTCGCTCTTCTGGTGACGGGAACGATGTTGCCGCTGATCGTCTTTGCGGTCGGCATTGTGTTCTACAATTACAAGCAGGATCGAAGCGACGCGACCCGCCGAGTGCTGGAGAACGTGCGCAGCATGCGCCTCGTGCTCGACTCCGAAGTGCAGCGGATGACCGGCGGCTTGCAGGTCCTTGCACTGACGAATTCGCTGCGCAACGACGACTTCCAGAACTTCCGCCGCATCGCGCTCGGCTTCGTTGAGCAATATGGCAAGGGCGGGCTGGTGCTGATCTCCGATCGCAAGGGCCGGTTGCTGTTCTCCTCCGCAACGGAAGACACCGCAAGCCTGCCGCCACGCGGCCATCTCGAGATCATCGAAAAGGTATTTGCGACCAGGTCGCCGCAATATTCCGACCTGTTCACCGGCGCGATCAACGGGCGGCAGGTGCTCACTGTCGAGGTTCCGGTGTTCCGCGACGGCGAGGTGATCTACGACCTCTGCTTCAGCCCACCGATCAGCATCTTTCAGGAGCTGGTGGAGAAGCAACGGCCCGACCGGCTCTGGACCGTGACTCTGCTCGACACCAAGGGCATCGTGTTTGCGCGCGCGCCGAACCCCAGCGAGACCTTTGGCAAGCGCGCCTCGCCCTCGCTTTATGCCGAGATGTTTCGCCGCAGCGAGGCATCGCTCCCGACGGTGTCGCTCGACGGCGTCGCTCTGGCCGCGGCCTACACACGATCACAGCTGACGGGCTGGACGATCGCCGCCGGCGTCGACGAAAGCTCACTGATCGCGCCGCTCTGGCGCAACATCGCGATCACCAGCCTGATCGGCGGCATCCTGCTGCTGACCGGCCTGACCTTCGCGGTCAGGATGGCGACCACGATCGCGCGCGGCGAGATGCTGCACAATCTCCTGATCGATGAGCTCAACCATCGGGTCAAGAACACGCTGGCCTTGATGCAGGCGATCGCCGTGCAGACCTTCCGCAGCGCCAGCCGAGACGAGCGGACGAAATTCGAGGGACGGCTTGGCGCACTGGCCGAAGCACATAATTTGCTGAGCCAGGAGAAATGGGCGGGCTCTGAGCTGCGGGAGGTGATCGCCCGCGCGCTTCAGCCGTTCCTGATGAACAGTCCCGACCGCATCCGCATGGCCGGACCCGCCGTGCCGCTGTCGCCGCGGCTCGCCGTGGTGCTGTCGATGATCGTGCACGAGATCGCCACCAACGCCGCGAAATATGGTGCGCTGTCCAACGAGACCGGCCGGGTGACGCTGGACTGGGAGATCATCGCCGATGCTCCGAAACCGCGGCTGCGCCTGATCTGGACCGAGATCGGCGGACCGCCGGTGACCGCGCCGGTACAGCGCGGCTTCGGCTCGCGCCTGATCGAGCGCAGCGCGCGCGACCAGCTCGGCGGCGAGGCCACCGTCGACTTCCTGCCGCGCGGCGTGGTCTGCACGGTTGTCTGTACGCTGGACGAGGCGCGGTAGCCGCCCCGGGCCTGGCGCCATATCGCAGCGCAATACAGCCTTCCTGCGACAATTGCGCTCGCCCCACGCAATCATCCGATGTTAAACATCGGATGATTGTGAAGCTGCCGGCGAGCGGCCAAGACAAAATGAACCGGCCGCGACAGGCCGGCGGGGAGAAACAAACCGGTGGCAAGAGCGCGGCCGAGCCCAGCCGACAAACTGATCAAGCCCGGCCGCATCCGCGCCGTGCTGACGACGCTCGGCCGCGAGATCGCCCAGGATCTCATTCCCGTCGGCACCACGCTGCCGCCGGAGCCGGAACTCGAAGCCCGTTTCGGCGTCGGTCGCGGCGTGGTGCGCGAGGCGATCAAGACTCTCGCCGCAAAGGGCCTCGTCAGCGTGCGGCCGCGCCACGGCACGCAAGTGCTGCCGCGCCACGAATGGAGCCTGCTCGATCGCGACGTGCTGAGCTGGCTCGTCGGCCAGGACGAACCGGATCGCGACCTCTTGCTCGCAATCCAGGAGGTGCGCTCGATCATCGAGCCTGCAGCCGCAGCGCTTGCGGCCGAACGCGCAACCAGGAACGATCGCTGGCGGATCGATACGGCCTTGGCCGCGATGCAGACCGCTAAGGACCAGGCCAGCGCCCTCGCGGCCGACAAGGCCTTTCATCTTGCCATCCTGGATGCGACGCACAACCCGGTACTGCAGGGCTTTCGCAGCGCGATCGACACCATCCTGAGCACCGTCTTCACCGTCGCCGTCGGAAGCCCCGGCGGCTGGTTCAAGGATAATTTGCCGAACCACGTGGCGGCGGCGCGGGCTATCGAGAGCGCCAACCCCGAGAAGGCGCGCGCCGCGATGGAACGCCTGCTCGGCTACACCCGATTGAAGCTCTCGAACCGGAAGACGGTCATCGCCGCGGCAACTCGCAAAACCGACGGGTCGACCGTGCGCGCGGCCAGGACGTCGAGCGTCAAGAGCAGGAGGAAACGTCGTGGACCGTGACAGGAAGGGCTCGCCCCACATCCTCGCTCCGCCCGGGATCGCGGTCGTGGCAACCGACGGGCAGCCGCGATCGCGCGAGACATGGTTACGACGTCAGGAATGATCAGCGTGAAATGCCGGCACAGGCATAGCTGAACGCAGGGAGGTCAAATGCAGGTGACGGGCAGTCTGAAAGGTCGATCGTCGCGATTGATCCGCAGCGTCAATTCGCTGGCGGGCGCTGCGATGTTCGTCGCGCCGCTGCTTGCGCTGGTAGCGATCTGGGCGATCGTCGTTCCGCTGTTCAACGTCAATCCGCGCGTGTTTCCATCGGTCGGTGCGGTCGGCGCGGCCGCCATGGAGTCGATCCGCGACGGCACGCTGTTCTCCCATGTCGGCGCCAGCCTACTGCGCGTTGGCCTCGGCACGCTGATCGGCATCGCCACCGCCGTGCCGCTCGGCATCGCCATGGGCGTGAGCCCGACGGTGGCCGCCCTTCTCACGCCGCTGTTCCGCTTCTTCTCGGTGCTCGCCGGCATCGCCTGGATTCCGATCGCGACCTTGTGGTTCGGCTACGGCTTCGGCGCGATCGTCTTCGTGATCTTCAATGCCGTGTTCTTCGTCGTTGCCTACAACACCCTGCTCGGCGTCAGGACCATTCCACACACGCTGCGCAATGCCGCCGCCTCGCTCGGCGCGGGCCGCTGGGCGTTGCTGACCGAAGTGCTGCTGCCGGGCGCGCTGCCCAACATCGTCACCGGCATCCGCACCGGCCTTGGCTTTGCCTGGCGCGGGCTGATCGCCGCCGAGATGATCGCGACCAATGTCGGGCTCGGCTACATGCTGTTCGTCGCACGCGATTTCTACCGCACCGAGGTGATCGTGTTCGGCATGATCGTGATCGGCGTGCTCTGGCTATTGATCGACCGTCTGCTGCTGGTCCCGCTGGAACGCGCGACCATCGAACGCTGGGGCTTGGTGAGGCGCGCATGAACCTGCTGCTGCAAATCTGGGGCGGCTACACCCGCCTGACCCGGCGCTGGCCGGGGATCGCCGCCATCATTCCCTTCATCCCGGTGCTCGCGCTGTGGACCGTGGTCAGCGAGGCCGGGGTGTTTCCGCGCGCGTTCTTCCCCGGCCCCGCCGACGTGGTGCGCGCGTTCTTCACGCTCACCTACAAGGGGATCCTGCCCGACTATCTCCAGGACAGCCTGATCCGGCTCGCAACCGGCGCCGCCGTCGGCATGGCGCTCGGCATTCCCTTGGGCATCCTGATCGGCACGAGCCGCTGGGCACACCGGATCTGCTGGCCGGTGCTGCTGTTCTTCCAGGCGATCGGCGACATTGCCTGGCTGCCGATCCTCTTGATCTGGTTCGGCTTCGGACTGACGACGATGACATTCGTCATCGTCTACACCGTGCTGTTCCCGGTCGTGCTCAACACCGTGCTCGGGGTCGAATCCGTGCCGCGCGACCTCGCGCGCGCCGCCCTCAGCCTCGGTGCCTCGCGCGCGCGGGTGCTCTGGGAGGTGACGCTGCCGGGGGCGCTGCCCAACATCATCACGGGCCTGCGCAACGGCCTCGGTTATGGCTGGCGCGCGCTGATCGCGGTCGAGATGATCGTCGGCACGTCGGGCATCGGCTTCATGATGTTCGATGCCCGCCGCGCCGGCTCCACCGTCGAGATTCTGCTCGGCATGATCATTCTCGGATTGCTCTGGTACATCGTGGACGCCTGGGTCCTCGCGCCGCTCGAGCGCGTGACCGGCCAACGCTGGGGATTGGTGACATCATGAAGACGCTTTCGCTGCGCAATCTCGGCAAGACCTATTTCGATCCTTACGCAGGCGCGCATGTCACCGCCGTTCACGACGTCTCGCTGGACGTCGAGCCCGGCGAGTTCATCTCGGTGGTCGGCCCGTCCGGCTGCGGCAAGACGACGATCCTCAACATGATCGCCGGCTTCATCCCCTATTCGAAGGGGGACATCCTGCTCGACGGCAAGCCGGTGCACGGGCCCGGCCCCGAGCGTGGGGTCGTATTCCAGTCGTTCGCGCTGTTTCCCTGGAAGACGGTGCTCGACAATGTCGGCTTCGGCCCGAAGATGCGCGGCGTGCCGAAGGCCGAGCGCGACCGCATCGCGCGCGAATATCTCGCGCTCGCGGGGCTGTCGCACGCGGCGCACCGCTATCCAAACGAGCTCTCCGGCGGCATGCAGCAGCGCGTCGGCGTGGTGCGCGCACTCGCCAACAATCCCGACGTCCTGCTGATGGACGAGCCGTTCGCCAGCGTCGACGCGCAGACGCGCATGACGCTCCAGGAGGAGCTGACTCGGATCTGGCAGGAGCGCAAGCCGACGGTGATCTTCATCACCCATGACGTGCCCGAAGCGGTGTTTCTCGCCAACCGCGTGGTCGTGCTGTCGAAGGGACGCGTGCTGGACGAGATCGCGGTCGACCTGCCGCGTCCTCGCGTCTGGGACGACCTCGTCAAGGACGACCACTTCAAGCAGCTCTCGGCGCGCGTGCTCCAGATGGTGCGCGCGGCATGAGCATCGCTTCCGACGCCCTGCGCTCGCCCAAGGGCCGCATCGTGCTCGGCGCGATTGCCGCGTGGGCGCTGTTTCAACTCTGGTTGACGGTTGCCGCGCCGGGAAAGATCTCGCCGGAGCTCACGGGCACATCGGAAAAGGTGAACGTGCAGATCGAGCTGCCGTTCACGCCGGAGCGCTTCCACGTGCTCGCATTCCAGCAATATGGACGCGTCTCGGGAACGGACGAGCATTCGATCGAACTACGCGGCGTCAAACGAACGGACCTCAACGCCGTCGCTCGCCCCTATTGGGTGACGGCGGTGGGGCCGATAAAAGAGGGAGGCTGAGAATATGAAACGACTCTTGCTGCTCGGAATCGCGCTCTTGGCCGGCATGGTGCCGGTGAGCGCCCAGACCCCGACGAAACTGAAGGCCGGCATGGTCACCGGCATCGACCAGATCGGCCTGCCGATCGCACTCGAGCGCGGCTTCTTCGAGAAGTACGGGCTCGATGTCACGATCGCACGCCCCTACGCGACCGGCGTCGATGCGCTGAACGCACTGCAAGCCGGCGAGAGCGAGATCGTGCAGGTCGGCGTGCCCATGATCGGCGCCGTGCTGCGCGGCATGGACCTTGTCGCACTCGGCAATTACAGCGGCAACGCCACCAAGGCCGGCTCTGATGCCACCATGGCGATCATCGCGCGCGAAGGTTCAGGCATCGTCAAGGGTGACCTGTCGACGCTCAAGGGCAAGAAGATCGCGGCCTCCTTCGGCACGATCAATCACCTCTACATCCTGGCGACGCTGGAGAAGGCCGGGCTGAAACCCGATGACGTGACGCTGGTCAACACGCCGCCGCCGGACATGACCGTCGCCCTGCTCGCCAAGGGTATCGACGCGTTCTCGGGCTGGGATCCCTGGCCGATCGTTGCAGGCAAGGATGTGCCCGGCGCGGTCGAGATCATCAGGGGCGGCGACGTGATCTCCTATATCGGCTTCAACGTCGCGCTTCGCCCCTGGGTGCAGGCCAACGGCGAGACCATCGAGAAATTCCTCGCCGCGGTCTCCGAAGCCGATCAATGGATGCGCAAGAATCCGAAGCAGGCGGCGCAAGTCGCCACACGCTGGATTCCGGGCCTCAAGCAGGACGTCGCCGAGGCTGCGATGCAGTTCAACATCCAGCAGGCGGACCGCCGGCTGTCGGCGAACAATTACCGCGCGCTGTGGAGCGCCGAGGATCGGCTCTCCCGCCTCGGGATCCTCAAATCGACCTTTGACGTCAATGCGCATATCGAGCCGAAGCACATTCTCAAGGTCATGAAGGATCGTCCCGAACTGTTCGCCGATCTGCCGCCGATCCCGGAGACGGCGGCGATCTCGCCGGGCTACGTGTTCAAGCCCTGAGCAACCGCACACGGGGACGCCGGCGCGATCAGCGCGCCGGCATTTCCGGATCACGCCCTACCCGATGGTCTGCAGCGCCGGAAACGTCTCCAGCAGCCAGATGCTCACATTCGAGACCGCGCCGGTGAGAAAGCCGATGCCGGTGATCACCATCAGGACGCCCATGGCGCGCTCGACATTGACGAGATGTCCCTTCATCCGCGCGAACAGTGCGGAGAACTGCTCGATCATCAGCGCGGCGATCAGGAAGGGAATGCCGAGACCGGCCGAATAGACCGCGAGCAGCCCTGCGCCCTTCGTGACCGTGGCCTCAGCGGCGGCGATCGAAAGGATCGCGGCGAGGATCGGGCCGATGCAAGGCGTCCAGCCGAAGGCGAAGGCGAGCCCCATGATGTAGGCGCCCCAGAGACCGACCGGTTTGGGGATCGGCAGCCGTCCCTCGCGCATCAACAGGCCAATGCGCGTCAATCCGAGAAAGTGCAGGCCCATGATGATGATGACGATGCCGGCGAGGATCGACAGCTCCGCGGACCAGGCACGGATCAGCCCGCCGACCAGCGAGGCGCTGGCGCCGAGCGCGACGAACACCGTGGAGAAGCCGAGCACGAACAGGAGCGCCGACATCATGATCGCGCGCTTGGAGGCCGAGCCCGGCTCGTCGCTCTCGACATGCTCGATCGTGGCGCCCGTGAGATAGACCAGATAGGGCGGGACCAGGGGCAGGACGCAAGGCGAGAGGAAGCTGACGAGGCCGGCAATCAGCGCCGCCGGGATCGAAACATTTTGCATGATGCCGTCTGAGCCATCTCAGGCACCGGTGCGGCGCGCCGGGAATGCGCGCGGCCAGGAGCCGAACCGGCTCTGGTGTAACCGATGCCGGAAAATGCGCAACAGAGGCGCACAAAACCAGGGCTCCTCCCGATGCCGCCTGCGATCACAGGTGCGGCATCGGGACGCGCACAAACCTCGCCAAAAAGCGAGATTCGGCGGCGCGGCTACTTCACCACGCGGAGCAGCGGACGCCGGGGCTGGTCCTGCGTCTGCTTGGAAGGGGACGGCGGCTCGCTCGCAGCGCTCCGCAGCATTTCGTCGCACAGTGCCTTGAGATCGGCACTGTCAATTCCTTTGAGTTTCATCCTGACGTCGAGGATGACAATGGACAGCAGTTCGGCCGACTCACGGCTGTCGCACGCGTTGAGAACCCTGCGGCACCCCTCGAGCGTTTCCAGCACCGACTGCAACTGTTCGTCTGAATGCGACACCGGCGTTCTTTCCGTTAATTCGGCCTGCGAGACGTGTTGGTGACGACCCCTTCGGCCCCCATGGAATACGGAGGATAGCACGAGGCCACAGCGCCTCTGAACCTGATTTCAGTGGGTTTCTGCCGCGAAACCGCGGTTCCGGCTAACATCGCCGCGCTGCGCCGTTGGCCATGGTCGAAACGGTCCGAGAGCAAACGCCCCGCGCGCTGTGATTGATCCATTGAGAGAGATGGCGCCGGCTTTCGCGCAAGCACACTCATTGCCGACAGCGCCTGCAATCCCGCAGCCATTTCACGGCTCGCAACGGCACTCACGCCACACCCCTCATCCGGGCAATGGCCTGCCCGATTCCCAACCCTTGGCAGCACTCAGATACCACCCACCGGTAGTAAGGATGACGTTCAAAACTTATCATCCCCCAACCCGCAGTGGTTGTGGTTTGCGCCAGATTCTGCCAGTTTAGCTAACCGAAGGGACTTGTATGCACTCCTTGGCGGAAAGGGGCGTTCCTGTGGCGGAACGCCCAAAGACAAATCTCAGCGGCCTCTCGGATTGGGATGCGGCCCGCATTTTCCTTGAAGTCGTCCGATGCGGAAGTTTCCGATCGGCGGCCGAGCGCCTGTCGCTGTCGATCAACGCCGTGCGCCGGCGAATCGACGACTTCGAACGCCAGACCGGCACCACACTGTTCACCCGTGACGTCCATGGCACCCATCTCACCGATGAGGGCGCGCTGGTGGTCTCCGCCGTCGAGCGCATGGAGGCCGCCACCTTCGACGTGCTGCGCGCCAGCGATTCGATGGCCAACGCCCTGTCCGGCGAGGTGCGAGTCGCCGTCACCGAGGGGCTCGGCACGTTCTGGCTCGCCCCGCGCCTGGTTGAATTCCAGCACGCCTATCCGAAGATCCTGGTCGACCTGCATTGCGCGATGCGCTCGGCCGACGTCTCGCGCCACGAGGCCGACGTCGCCATCCATTTGTCGCGTCCCTCGGCGCTCGACATCAAACTGGTGCGGCTAGGTCGCATGCACCTGATGTTCTGGGCCTCCGAGAAATACATCGAGAAGCATGGCGCGCCGCGCTCGGCGGCGGAATTGATCAAGCATCGCCTGGTGCTGCAATTCGCCGACCAGCTTGCCGCCAAGGAATCCTTCGAGAGCTTCTTCCCGGGCGTATCGGAACGTGACCTTCTGGTCATGAAGACCAACGTCTCAAGCGCCAACTACTGGGCGGTCGCGAATGGCGCCGGCATCGGCGTCTTCCCGAGCTACGCCATTGCTCTTGGCGGGAAGTTGATTCCACTGGAGGTCGAGTTGAACCGACCGCTGGATATCTGGTTGTCCTACCATCCCGGTAGCGGCCGTATTCCGCGCGTGCGGCACATGATTGATTGGCTGATCGAAGCTTTCAGTCCGGCTCGCTTCCCGTGGTTTAAGGAAGAGTTCGTGCATCCGCATGAATTCAAGGACTCGTATATGGGCGAACCCCTGACCCAGCTCTTCGGGGGATTTTCAACCGAAGAACAAAGGTGAAAACGAAGATGAAAGCAGCGGCGAAAAGAATGAAGCAGCGCAGTGCTGGCAAGCCGGACATCGAGCTTGGCAAGCGGATTCGTCTGCGGCGCGTCGAGATGAAGATCTCGCAGGCCGAGCTCGGCGAGAAGCTCGGCGTCAGCTTCCAGCAGGTCCAGAAATACGAGAAGGGCGTCAATCGCGTCGGCGCGGCTCGTCTGCAGCAGATCGCTTCCGCCCTCGACGTGCCCGTGACCTTCTTCTACGACGGCGACAATAAGGCGCGCGAAGTCGAGAGCCTGCTGTTCCTCGATTCGGCCTTCAGCCTCCGCCTGCTGCGCGCCTACAGCAAGATCAAGGACCAGACCGTGCAGCGTCAGCTGGTCTCGCTGATGGAATCGATCGCGGCGAACGAGAGCTGAGACCGGTCGACGGTCTGGCCTTTGCGGCCGATCTTCAATCCGCCGCGTCGCGGGGACGCGGCCGGATTGAACGATCATATTCCGGCTCGCGCGCTTGCGCGCGGCCTTTGCGGGGCGGCACGACCGCCCCTTTTCTTTGCGCGCGCGACACTCGGGACGACGCGCCATGCAATCCCGGTACAGGCGGATGCAGACTCGCCCACCCTGCCGCGGTTGACCCCGGAAGCGCCAGCGCAGCACATTGCACCTCGCACATGACGAGCGAGCGCGCGATGTCCGACATATTCAGCACAACCGGTACACCCTACGCGGACGGCAAGATTCTCCAGCACACCACCGAGGGCGTCGGCGTGATCACCTTCAACAATCCCGACAAGCGCAACGCGATGTCGCTGGAGATGTGGGAGGGATTTGGCGAGGCCTTGACGAGCCTGCGCGACGACGAGACGGTGCGCGTCGTGGTCCTGCGCGGAGCCGGCGGCAAGGCCTTCGTCTCCGGCGCCGACATCAGCCAGTTCGAGAAGACCCGCCATAACGCGGCAGCGTCCGAGGAATATGCCAGGCGCAGTGCCGCCCAGCGCGCACTGCTCGCAGACTATCCCAAGCCGACGATTGCCTGCATCGAGGGCTTTTGCCTCGGCGGCGGCATGCAGGTCGCGATGCTCGCCGATATCCGCATCGCCGCGCACGGCAGCCAGTTCGGCATTCCCGCGGCCAAGCTCGGCATCGCCTATGGCTTCGACGGCCTGCGGCACCTGGTGTCGCTGGTCGGCCCGTCCTGGGCGCGGCTTCTGATGTACACGGGCATGCGCATCGATTCCGCCGAAGCGCTGCGCATTGGCCTTATCGAGCGCGTGTTCCCGGTCGACGAGCTCTGGGGCGAGACCATGACGATTGCCGAGACGATCTCGCAGAACGCCCCGCTCGCGATCAAGGCCGCCAAGATCACCATCGCGCAGGTGCTGAAGGATGAGAGTCAGCGCGACATGGACGCGATCAAGGCGATCGGCAATGCCTGCATGGATTCCCGGGATTTTCTCGAGGGCCGGCAAGCCTTCATGGAAAAGCGCAAACCGCAGTTCCAGGGGCGTTGAAGCTGAACCGACGTTCACGAAGATTAAATTCCTCGTGCAGCTCCGCGCGCTAGCAACCAGTTGATCTGACGAAAGTTCTCCCGCCACAACGAGGGAGATCGCGATGACACTGAAATCTGCTGTTCTTGCTCTGGCTGCCATCGGCGGTGTGGCGCTCGCGTCGGGCGAGGCGCTCGCAGCCATGCCGAATGGCATCCCGCAGGCGGACAAGATTGCAAGCGGTCCGGCCGCTGACGTCGATCAGGTGCGCTGGGTGTGTAACCCCTGGGGCCGCTGCTTCTGGCGTCCGAACTATTACGGCGCCTACGGCTATTACGGCGGCCCGCGACGCTTCTACGGCCCGCGCCCGTGGGGCTGGGGCCATCGCCACCACCATTGGCGCCGCTGGTGAACGACAAAGGGGCCGCGAGGCCCCTTTTTCTTTGAGATGAACTGGCGCCGCGGCTCGACTGCTTCTCAGAGCGCCGCGAGCACCGCTTTCGTGATATCCGCGGTGCCGTTGCTGCCGCCGAACTCCATCGGCTTGATGCCGCCCGCATAGACCTGATCCACCGCACGCTCGATCGTCTCGCCGGCCTCCGCCGCGCTCTCGACGCCGTGCTTGTCGGCGAGCCAGTCCAGCATCATCGCCGCCGACAGGATCATGCCGGTGGGATTGGCCTTGCCCTGCCCCATGATGTCGGGCGCGGTGCCGTGGCAGGGCTGGAACACGGCATATTTGTCGCCGATGTCCGCCGACGGCGCCATGCCGAGGCCGCCGATCAGGCTCGCAGTGATGTCGGAGACGATGTCGCCGAACATGTTCTCCATCACCATCACGTCGAAATCCCAGGGACGCTTCACCAGCATGGCCGAGCAGGCATCGACATAGAGCCGATCGGTCTTCACGTCGGGATGCTTCTTGGCGATCTCGTCGAAAATGCCGCGAAAAAACGCGAACGCCTTGAACACGTTCGCCTTGTCGACGCAGGCAAGCGCGCCGGGCTTGCCGCGCGCCTTGCGCCGCTCGGCGAGGCGAAACGAGAAGTCGAACAGGCGCTCGGATGTCCTGCGTGTGATCACCATGGTCTCGCGCGCGTCCTCATCGGTGACGACGCCCTTACCCATCGAGGCGAACAGGCCTTCGGTCGATTCCCGGATCACGACGAGATCGATGCCGCGCGCATCAGCGCCGACGATCGGGCTCGATACGCCCGGAATAAGACGCGCCGGTCGCACGCCGGCATAGAGATCGAAGATGAAACGCAGCTCGATCTGCGGCGCGATCTCGGTATTGTCGGGGTAGCGCACCGACGGCAGGCCGCAGGCGCCGAGCAGGATTGCGTCCGCCTCCTCGCACAGCTTGATGGTCGAGTCAGGCATCGACTTGCCGGTGGCGAGATAATTGTTGGCGCCGGCAGGTGCCTCGGTGAAGCGGAAGCGCAAATCCGATTTCTGCTCGATCTTGCGCAGCACCTCGACGGCCGGCGCCATAACTTCGGGACCGATGCCGTCACCGGCGAGCACGGCAATGTGGAAGGCGTTGTTTGCGGACATTTAAGGCCTCAAGGACAGGAGCTAGCCAAGTCGCCATTGCGAGGAGCTCTTGCGACGAAGCAATCCAGACTGTGTCCGCGGAGGGACTTCTGAATTGCTTCGCTGCGCTCGCAATGACGGCGGAGAGAGTGTTCGCTACGGCGTCAGCACCGTGCGCCCGACCACCGCGCCCTGCTGCAATTGCACCAGCGCGTCGTTGGCCTTGGCGAGCGGTGCGGTCGTCAC
This sequence comes from Bradyrhizobium sp. AC87j1, assembly GCF_002936975.1. NCBI lineage: Bacteria > Pseudomonadati > Pseudomonadota > Alphaproteobacteria > Hyphomicrobiales > Nitrobacteraceae > Bradyrhizobium > Bradyrhizobium sp. AC87j1. The sequence goes on along the minus strand of NZ_PTFE01000025.1, from coordinate 65,677 downwards.
CGGGATCGGGGGCACCTTCTTGGTGCGGACGAGGTCGAGCAATTCCTGCGTCTCGCGCAAGTTTCCGACATAGCTGCCCTGGATCGTCACCGCCTTGATCGGAATCAGCGGCAGCGCCCAGGTTGCGCCGCCGCCGAACAGGCCGACGATCACGAGTTTGCCGCCCTTGGTCAGGCAGTCGAATCCAAGCTGCGTCGTCGCGGCATTGCCGACGAGGTCGATCACGGCACGGATCGGCCCGCCCGCTTTCTTGGCGAGTTGCTCCAGCGCATCCGGCGCCTTCGGGTCGACGGTGGCAAGCGCGCCGGCCTTCTCCGCCGCCTCACGCTTCCTGGCATCGATATCGACCATGATCGCGCCCTTGCCGCCCATGGCTTTCAAGAGCGACAGCGCCATCAGGCCGAGCCCGCCGGCGCCGAACATCACGATCGGCGTGTCGAAATGCTGCTCAACCTTTTTCAGCGCGCTGTAGGTGGTGACGCCCGAGCAGGCATAGGGCGCGGTCGTTGCGGGATCGAGTCCCCTGAGATTGAGCAGATAGCGCGGATGCGGCACCAGCATGTGATCGGAATAGCCGCCGTCGCAATAGACGCCGAGCGAGCGCGGCGTCAGGCACATGTTCTCGTCACCGGCGAGGCACGTCGCGCACTTGCCGCAGCCGATCCAGGGATAGACCAGCCCGACATCGCCGAGCTTTAGGTCGCCCTGGTCTGTCGGTTTCACGTCAGGGCCAAAGGCCAGGATTTCGCCGACCGTCTCGTGACCCATGGTCAGCGGCAGATTGATGCCGCGGTCCTTCAGCGACAGCGGCTTGCGGCCATGGCCGAGATCGTAGCCGCCCTCCCAGATGTGGAGGTCGCTGTGGCAGACGCCGGCGGCCTTCACCTTGATCAGCACCTGCGTGCCCGAGGGCTGCGGCGTCGCCTCGTCGAACTCCTGCAGCGGCGCCTTGAAATCGGCGACCTTGAAACTCTTCATCGGCGTTCTCCCGGCATGCTTCTCGTTGTCGCGCCACCATGCCATGGCCGGCGAGGCGAGACAAACCGGTCTTAGTTCAGGTCAGCGGATGATGGCAAGCTGCGAACTGGCCGGGCCCGATTTCGCGCAACTCCGGTATCTCCGCGCTGCATCGCTGATCGGCCCGCGGACAGCGGGTGCGGAAGCGGCAGCCGGACGGCGGCGCAATCGGCGATGGTGGCTCACCCGCCGCCACACTCTCGGCGGGACGCACATCCGGATCGGGCACCGGGATCGCCTGCAACAAGAGCCCGGTGTAGGGATGCGCAGGATTTGCGAACACTTGCTCCGACGGACCGACCTCGCAGAGCCGGCCGAGATACATCACCGCGACGCGGTCGCTGACCGCTTTGACCACTGCGAGATCATGCGCGATGAACAGCAGCGTCAGGCCGAAGCGCGCTTTCATCTCCTCCAGCAAATTGAGGATCTGTGCGCGGATGGAGACGTCCAGCGCCGAGACCGGCTCGTCGCAGACGATGAATTCCGGATTGAGCACCAGCGACCGCGCGATACAGATGCGCTGGCACTGCCCGCCGGAGAATTCATGCGGCAGGCGGCCCGCCACGAGATCAGGATCGAGCCCGACCGCGCTGAGCACCTCGTGAACCCTACGCTTGCGCTCGGCGGCATCCTTGACGCCGGCGATGATCAGCGGCTCGGCCACGATGTCGCCGATGCGACGGCGCGGATTGAGCGAGGCGATCGGATCCTGGAAGATCAACTGCACGCGGCGGCGCATCTTGCGCAACGCCTCGCCCTCCATCGCGGTGAGGTCCTCGCCGTCGAACAACACCCGGCCGGATTTGGCGCGGCGCAATTGCAGCACGGCACGGCCCAGCGTCGACTTGCCGCAGCCGGATTCTCCGACCAGCCCCAGCGTCTCGCCCCGCGCGACCGCAAGGCTGACACCGGAAACCGCATGCACCGTCTTGTTGCCGAGACCATATTCGACGACGAGATTGTCGACGTTCAGCAGCGGCTCCGCGCGCGCGGCAAGCTGCATCATGCGCCAACTCCTTCCGCCATCTGGATCGGGTGGAAGCAGGCATAGAGATGATCAGGCATCTCGGCGCTCTTCAGGTCGGGCTTGGCCTCATGACAGCGGTTGGCGGCATAGCGGCAGCGCGGCGCGAAGGAGCAGCCACGAAGCGGCCGTGTCGGATCGGGCGGACGGCCGGAGATCGCGGGCAGCGGGGTATGCGGCGCGGTCTCCAGCTTCGGGATCGCCGCCAGCAGCGCCTCTGTGTAGGGCATGTGCATGCGCCTGAACAGCGCCTGGGTCGGGGCGCGCTCCACCACCCTGCCCGCATACATCACAGCGACCTCGTCGGCGCGGCCCGCGACCACACCGAGATCGTGGGTGATGATGATCATCGCCATGTGGCGGCGGCGCTGCTCGCGCGCGAGCAGATCGAGAATCTGTGCCTGGATGGTGACGTCGAGCGCGGTGGTCGGCTCGTCCGCGATCAGCAGCTTCGGTTCGCAGGACAGCGCGATCGCGATTGCGATACGCTGGCGCATGCCGCCGGAACATTGATGCGGATATTGCGCGAGCCGCTGCTCGGGCGCCGGAATGCCGACCGCGGCCAACAGCTCGATGCTGCGCTTCCGTGCTGCGGGGGCATCGAGCTCGAGGTGCTCCTGGATCGTCTCCATCAGCTGCGTGCCCATGGTCAGCACCGGGTTGAGCGAGGTCATGGGATCCTGGAACACCACTGCAAGGTCGCGCCCACGCAGGCGCCGCAGGCTTTCCGAGGGAAGCCGCACCAGATCCTGGCCGTCAAACATCACGCGGCCCGTGAGCTTGGCCTTCTTCGGCAAGAGCTGAAGCACCGCACGCGACAGCATGGTCTTGCCACAACCGGACTCGCCGACGATGCCGAGCGTGCGGCCCGCCTCCAGCGACAAGTCGACGTGATCCACAGCGCGCAAATTGCCGCGCGGCGTCGGCAGCTCGACTGCGACGTCCGCGATGGTCAGCAGCGGGGCGCTCACAGCGCCCCCTGACGCGGGTCGGTCAGCGCCCGCAAGGTGTCGCCGACCAGGTTGAAGGCCAGCACGGTCAGGAACAGCGCCGCCGCGGGCAGGAAGGCCAGCCGCGGCGCGACGTCGAGGCTCTCGCGCCCCTCCCCGATCATGCTGCCCCAGCTCGCCATCGGCGGCGGCACGCCGAGACCGAGGAAGGACAGCGCGCCCTCGACCACGATGGTGACGGCGACGCCGAGCAGGAAGAAGGCCAGCAGCGGCAGGATCACGTTCGGCAACAGCTCGCGCAGCAGGATGCGCGCATGGCTGGCACCTAACGCCTCGGCCGCGATCACGAATTCCCGTCGCGCCAGCGTCAGCGTCGCCGCGCGCGCCACACGCATGAAGGCGGGAATGCCGAGCACGCCGAGGATCAAGGTAAGGTTGGGGACGGACTGGCCGAGATAAGCGGTCACGGCGAGCGCGAAGATCAGCGGCGGAAAGGCGAGCAGCACGTCCATGCTGCCGACCACCAGCGTCTCGAACCGGCCGCGGAAATAGCCGGCGAGCAGGCCGAGCGCGCCGCCGAGCGTAAGGCCGATCATCGGCGCGATCAGCCCGACGGTCAGCGACACGCGCGCGCCAAAAATCAGGCGGGCGAGCTCGTCGCGGCCGAGCCCGTCGGTGCCGAGCCAGTGCTCGCCGGAGAACGCGGCGCGGCGCTCCAGCATGTCCATGTCTACAGGGTTCTGCAGCGGCAGCACCGGCGCAAGGATCGCGAGCGCAAGGATGATCGCGAGCCAGGCGCTGGCGAGCCAGAACAGCAGGCCGAGCCTGCGCTTGCGGCCGACCGGCACGGGCGCCGCCTCGTCCTGCATCGAGAGCTCAAGCGTGGCCATGCCGTATCCTGGGGTCGAGCACGGCGTAGAGCATGTCGACGATGAAGTTCACGATGACGAAGCCGCAGGCGACCAGCAGCACCACGCCCTGGAGGATGACGAGGTCGCGGGTGTAGATCGCCCCGACCAGGAGCCGGCCGATGCCGGGCAGCGCGAAGATCGATTCCACGATCAGCGTGCCGCCGAGCAAACGGCCGATATTGATGCCTGTGACCGTCACCAGGGTCAGCGACGAGGGCTTGAGCGCATGCACGAACAGGATGCGCGCGGGCTTGAGACCCTTGGCCTTGGCAAGTGCGATATAATCCTCCTGCAAGGTCGCGATCATGTCGGAGCGCAGCACCCGCATGATTCCAGGCCATTCCGCCAGCGCCAGCGTCAGAGCCGGCAGCACGAAGAAGCGCAGATTCGCCAGTGGCGCCTCGGTGAACGGCACATAGCCGGTCGCAGGCAGCCAGTGCAGCTCGACCGCAAACAGGTAGATCAGCAGTATTGCCACGAGGAACGACGGCATCGACAGCATGGCAAACGCACTGCCGGTCATGAAGCGGTCGAAGGCGCCGCCTGCGCGCGCGGCGCAGGCGATCGCGACGGGAACGCCGATCAGCAACCCGATGAACTCGGCCATCAGCATCAATTCGAGCGAGACCGGAATGCGCTCGGCGACCGCCTGCAACACCGTCTGGCCGGTGCGGAACGAGCGACCGAGATCGCCCTGCAAGACGTGGCCGAGCCAGCTCAGATAGCGCCACCACAGCGGCTGGTCGAGCCCCATGTCACGGCGCAGAGCCGCGACATTCTCCGGCGTCGCCTGATCGCCGAGGATGACGTAGGCGAGATCGCCCGGCAGCAGCGAGGCGATCAGGAAAGTCAGCAGCGAGACGGCGAGCAGAACCGGCAGGATGGCAAGAAGCCGCCGAACGACGAAGTTCAGCATCGCTCGTTCATTCCAGCCAGGTATTCGAGACGTCGATCACGCCGTTGTAGATTTTCGGAAAGCCCTTCAGCTTGGCGCTCGACAGCGCGTAATAGGTATTCTGGAAGGTCCAGAACCAGATCGCCTCCTTGTTGATCAGACGGCTGATCGCGCAATAGTCCTCGGTGCGCTGGCCGAGATCGGCGGTGACGCGGGAATGGTCGAGCAGCCGGTCGAGCTCCGGATCGGTGAAGTTGGCGAGCGCCAGCGGGCTGCCGCTGCGGAAATTCGCGTACATCTGCGGATCGGGATCAGCGAGGTCGACGATGCGCCAGGGCACGAGCTGAAACTGCCGCATGAAAGCGCGCGGCGGGATCGTGGCCTGATCGACCTGCTCGATCTCCATGTTGGCGCCGGCGCGCTTCCAAAATTGCTGGAGCACCTGGCCGATCATGCGGCCGCGCGGGGTTGCGGTCACCAGCATCTTGAACTCGACCGGCTTGCCATAATCCTTGATCAGCGCCTTGGCCTTCTCGACGTCGAACGGCAGCGCGCCGTCGTCCTTGCATTTGACCCAGGAGCCGTCGCCATAGGGATTGGTCGCGGGCCGGCTCAGGCCGTTGCTGATCGCCTGGGACATCTTGGGTCGGTCGACCGCCATCACCAGCGCCTGCCGCACGCGAACGTCGTCAAACGGCGCCACCTTGGTATTGAAGGCATACACCGCAGCACCCGAGCCCTTGTAGCTGTGCACGGTCAGCTTGGGGTCCTTCTGCGCCTTCATGATGTTGTCGGCGTCGTTCTCGTCGTCCCAGATGATATCGGCCTCGCCTGATTGCAGCGAGGCGAAGCGCGACTGCGCGTCGGGCAGCGGCTTCAAGATGACACGATCCAGGTAGGGACGGCCCTTGTCCCAATAGTTTGGGTTCTTCTCCAGCACCATGCGGTCGCCGGCGGTCCATGATTTCAGGATGTAGGGACCGGTGCCGACGGGATTGCGATTATAGTCGTCTCCCTTGGTCTTCCAGGCCGTCGGCGAATGCACGGCATTGTTCTGGCTCTGGATCGTGATCACCGCCGGCAGATTCACGGAAGGGGCGGTAAGATTGTAGACGATGGTGTGTTCGTCGGGTGCCAGCACCTCCTTGACGTTGGTGATGTAGAAGGCGCAGCGGCACTTGTTGGCCGGATCCTTCTGCCGGTCGAAATTCTCCTTGAACGCCTGCGCATTGAACGGCGTGCCGTCGTGGAATGTCACGCCCTGGCGCAGCTTGAAGGTCCAGCTCATGTAATCGTCGGAATGCGTCCAGGACACCGCGAGTTTTGGCGCGGCTTCGCCCTTGTCGTCGAGCGTGGTCAGCGTATCGAAGATCGCAGCGGCGGCGGTGAAGGTCGAGGTGTCGTAGACCCCGACCTTGAGCGGATCGAAGCCGGTGATCTCCAGCTCCTGGCCGACGGTGATGCTGCCACCCGGCTTCTGCGCCTGCACCGGCCCGGCCAGCGGAAGGAGGGCAAATGCCGCAACAAGGAAAATCGGCGCGTGCTTGCGCGCCGCGGCAGCAGTGTTCGTCATGGTTCCTCCCGGGATCCCTCGTCCGATGTTTCGGATCGTCGAATGACTGAGGACGAGATTGGCGACAAAAGCTCGCCACGGCAAGAGGAACGCACAACAGATCACACGCCGCACGTGCGGCGTAATGATGCTCAGCCTGTCGCGGCAGTTTTGCCTGTCGGAATTGATGCATCATCGGCGAGGCTGATCTCCTCGCGCAGCGCATCCGTATGCTCACCGAGCACGGCCATCGTCTTGGCCGGCGTGGTGTCGGCGCCGGACATCCGGAACGGCAGGTTCAACACCTGAAAGGAGCCGCCCTCGTCCCGCACCTCGGAGAGCGCCTGCCGGTGCGCAAGCTGCGGATCGGCCAGCGCCTCGGACACGGTGCGATAGGCCGAGGCCGGCACGCCGGCCGCGCCAAGCGCGACAAGACAGGCGTCGGTCGTGAGCTGCCGCGACCAGGCTTCGACGCCGTCCATCACCTCCGCCCAATTGTCGCGGCGCGCGGCGTAGGTCGCAAAGCGCGGATCGGAGATCCATTCGGGGTGGCCGATCACGCCCATCAATCCCTGGAACGTTTTCTCGCTGGCGACCGTGATCATGACATAGCCGCTTGCCGTCTCGGTCGGGCCGAACATCGGGCGCGGCGGCGGCTTCACGGCGAATTGCGCGCCCTGCAATTCGGTCAGCGTCAGTGACAGCATCGATTCCAGCATGGACACGTCGATGTGCTGGCCAAGGCCGGTCACGGTCCGCTGATAGAGCGCGGACGCGATCGCGCCGAAGCCATAGGTGCCGGTGACCACGTCGGCGTGATAGATGCCGCAATAGTCGGGGCGATGACGACCGGGCTGGTAGGCCAGATGCGCCATATCATAGCCGGAGGCCGCATGGATCACCGGAGCATAAGCCGGCAGCTCGGCCGAGGGGCCGGTCTGGCCGTAGCCTGAGATCGAGCAGTAGATCAGCCTTGGGTTGACGGTGCGCAGCCTGTCGTAGTCGAGCCGCAGCCGGTGCATCACGCCGGGGCGAAAGTTCTCGACCAGGATGTCTGATGTCGCGGCCAGCCGGCGCACCGCCTCCTTGCCGTCCTCGGACTTGAGGTCGAGCACGACGCTCTTCTTGCCGACATTGAGCTGGCCGAACGCGGTGCTGCATCCCTTGCGCAGCGGCGGCCGGGTCCGCATCGTCTCCCCGCCATCGGTCTCGATCTTGATGACCTCAGCGCCCATGTCGGCAAGCATCCGCGCGCAGTGAGGACCGGCAATGGTGGTCGAAAAATCCAGGACCCTGAGCCCGGCGAAGGCTTTTGTCGTCGTCCCCTCATGCTTATCTGCTAGCTGCATGCCTGCTCACGTCCTTGGGCTCTCAGGAACTCTCGAAGTTCTCTGTTGTTGATGCGGCGACCCTAGAGGGCGGCGGCTGAGTAGGAAAGTGTTTACCGAACCTGCGCGCCGCGTGGGCGGGCTTTAAGAATTCCGGGACAACTGGACCCGTTCTTGCATAGCATCGAACGGGATCGACAGAGGGCAGCTGTTCTTGAGGGTCTTGTTCGTCACCACGGAGATGGACGACTTCGTCCGCGTCGGCGGCCTTGGAGCCGTGTCCGCTGCGCTGCCCCGCGCCCTTCGCTCCTTTACCGATATCCGGATCATGCTGCCCGGCTATCGCGACATCATCGAGCAACTCACGCATATTCAGATCGTTGGCCGCTGCCCGGCCTTCGCGGAGATGCCGGCCTGCTCGCTCGGACGGGCAGCGACCAAGGACGGCCTGCCGGTCTACGTGCTGCTCTGCTCGCAACTCTACGACCGGCCCGGCAACCCCTATGGCGACGAGTCCGGGCGCGACTGGCCCGACAACGACATCCGCTTCGCGCGCTTTGCCTCTGCCGCCGCTGAGCTGGCCATGGGCAAGCTGGACAAGAATTGGGCAGCTGACCTGATCCATGCCAATGACTGGCAGGCCTCGCTCGTGCCGGCCTATCTCGCCTGGCGCGGCTCCAAGCTGCCGTCGATCCTGACCATTCACAACCTCGCCTATCAGGGTCTCTTCCCGAAGGACTCGCTGCGGCGGATCGGCGCACCGGAAAGCTCTTTCCACATCGACGGCATCGAATTCTACGACCAACTGTCCTTCCTCAAGGCCGGCCTCGTCTACGCCTCGCACCTCACCACCGTCAGCGGCACCTATGCGCGCGAGATCACCACGACCGAATTCGGCTGCGGCCTGGAGGGCCTGCTCCGCCTGCGTTCGGACGCGTCCGAGCTCACCGGCATTCTCAACGGCATCGACGAGAGCTGGGACCCGCGCTCCTGCGCCCAGCTCGCCCAGCAGTTCGGCGCCGGCGACTGGATCGGCAAGAGGGCCAATGCGGATTACGTCCGCAAGCAGTTCGGCTTAGCGGTGTCGCGCGGCCCGATGTTCGGCATCGTCGCGCGTCTCGTGCACCAGAAGGGCATCGACCTCGTGCTGTCGGCGGCCGATGAGATCGTCGATGCCGGCGGGCAGATCGTGGTCACCGGCTCCGGCGAGCCGGCGCTGGAGCAGGCCCTGATCGACGCGCATCGCCGTCGCCCCGACGCCATCGGCGTGGTGATCGGCTTCAACGAAGCCCAGGCGCGCCGTATCTTTGCCGGCAGCGATTTCACCCTGATGCCGTCGCGCTTCGAGCCGTGCGGGCTCAGCCAGATGTACGCCCAGCGCTTCGGCTCGCTGCCGATCGGGCATCAGACCGGCGGCCTTGCCGAAACCATCACCGACGGCGAGACCGGCTTCCTGTTCTCGAGGCCCTCGCGCGAGTCCTTCCTCGGCGGTGTCCGCCGCGCCTTCTCCGCCTTCATGGCGCAAGACCAGCTCGACACCATGCGCCGCAGCGCCATGGGACGCTCGTTCTCCTGGAGCATCTCGGCGGGGACCTACAGCGCGCTCTACCGGAAGCTGGCATCGGTGTGACGCCGCGACGGCGTTTCTCCGTCATTGGGAGCGCAGCGAAGCAATCCAGAATCCTTCCGCACCGACAGTCTGGATTGCTTCGTCGCAAGCACTCCTCGCGATGACGGTGTGGAAAATGCGCCTCACTCTCCTCTCGTGCCCCGGACGCAGCGCAGCGCGTCGCGCTTGCGACGTGGTGCGCTGCTGAGCCGGGGCCCATGTCTCGGCGGGGCTCGTGGCCTCTGGGTCCCGGCTCTGCGCCGCAACGCTTATGCGTTGCGGCTTGTCCGGGACACGCCGGAAGCGCTTAGCGACGCACATCCATCTGCGGCCGTCCGATCCAGGCGCGGTTGAGACAGCGCGTCATCCAGTCGGGCTGCGGCTCGCCTCGCAAGCGCGCCTGGGCTTCCTGATAGGGGCCGACATAGCGCAGCCGGTCCGGCAATGTCGGATAGATGCGCCGGATCCAACGAAGCGCGTTGTCGGCCGATCTGACCTCCCGCTCGCCGAGCTCAAACCCGAAGCCGGCGCGCAATCGTTCCGGCAGCAGGCTCGCCGTCAGCGCGCGATACCATCGTGGCGGCCGCAACCACGGACGCGCGCCGCCAAAAATCTGCGCCGCGATTTCGCGCGCCGCCGGGCTCACGGTCAGCGTGTCCGACTGCTCCATCGTCGCGGTGTAGGCCGTAAAGCCCGACCAGTCCGCGGGCAGATCATCAGCCGTCAATCCGAACAATGCACCGAACGTCCGACTCTCGGTCCAGTAGCGCTCGCGCTCCTCCACCGAGAATGGCGGCAGAACCAGCTCGTGCGCCATCAGCGCCGTCTCGACCAGCGTCGCATGGACCCAACGCAGCGAGGGGATATCGTTGGCGCTGTAGCGCGAGCCTGCCGCAAAGGGACCGACCGTCTCGGGCATCTCTCCGACGATCATGCTGTGCCGCCGATGCAGCTGCCGGGACGAGCGCAAGGCACGGTCGAGTGAGCCGAACACCATGGCAAAGACGATGTCGAAGGTGCGATGGAAGCGGCCGATCGGATCGGCAAGGGTTTTCGAATGCTCGGCGATGGCGGCGGCGACCCAGGGATGCGCCAATTGCAGCAACAACGCGCGGCCGGCGCCGAGAAAGATGACGGCCTCCCGGTCGATCCGCCAGGTCAGCGTATCAGGACCGAACACGCCCGCCACCGGTCCCGCCGCGTGGGCGCGAACCAGATCGAGCGTTGCCTCCAGATCTTTCTCAGCGATCAATTGCAAGCCTCGCGACGAAGACGGGGCAACAATAGCCCAGACCGCGCTGTCGGGAAATCGTCACTGCGCAAGACAATAACGCGCAAAACCCTCACTCCGCCGCAATCGGCATCTCGTCCGTGTGCTCGTGCAGCACCACGCCGGAAAGCGGATCGAATTCGCCGATCCAGGGCTTGCGTGCCAGGACCGATCGCGTGTGAGCGTAACCAGCGTGCCAGCGCCGTGTGATCCCCGACGGACTGAAGTCGATATCCTTGGTATGGGTCTCGCGCTCGAGCTGCGGCGCCAGCAGCCGTACCACATGCATGCGGGTCGGACAGCCATAGCTCATCAATTCTCTCACCGCAGGATCGCTGCGCTCGCTCTCCGGAAGCCGTGCCGCGAGCTGGTTGATGACATGGCGCAGGCGATGGGCCTGCTGCTGGCGCGCAATCTGGCTCGAAATGCGGCTGGAATATTGCACGTCCTTGTGCCGGTTCAGCACCTCCGCGATCGTGTTCGGCTCGGCCCCGACGGGATTCCACAAATGCACGGAGAAGATCAGCGAATCCCTGCGCGGATTGTCGTCGAACACCGCTTCCGTCGGCGTGTTCGACAGGATGCCGCCGTCCCAATAGAGCTCGCCGTCGATGCGCACCGCCGGGAAAGCCGGCGGCAGCGCGCCCGACGCCATCACATGCTTCACCGTCAGTTCACTGTTGCGGCTGTCGAAATAGCGCATTTCACTGGTGCCGACATGAGCCGCACCGACCGTCAGGCGCGGCGCACAGCGATTGGCGAGATCGAAATCGACCAGCTCGCTCAGCGTCTTCTCCAGCGGAGCGGTCGAATAATAGCCCGCGTTGTCGGCACCGAGCGGATAGGCATCGCCCGCATGCGCCAGGGGATTGGGCTGGAAGAAGCCGCGAATGCCGCCGGTGACGGTCGACCAGTAAGCGAGCCTGTCGTTGAAGTCGGGAAAGGCGCCGCCCAGGGTCCAGACCGGGGTCTGCTCCATCCGCTTCCAGAATTCCTTCAGGCGCGCAAGCCGGTGCTCCGGCGCATTGCCGGCAATCAGGCTCGCATTGATGGCGCCGATCGAGGTGCCAATGACCCAGTCCGGCTCTATGCCGGCCTCGTGCAGCGCCTGGTAGACGCCCGCCTGATAGGAGCCGAGCGCACCGCCGCCCTGAAGCACCAGCACGACCTGACCTGGGATATCCGCACCTTTGCCCTTCATGCCGTTCATGGTTCGCTCCTGGTGAGCCTGCACCGGCCGAAATTTCGTCGGACGCGGCGGCATTGTTACCCGCGATCGTTTTAAGAGATCCCGGGACCTTTTGAAATGCCAGTTGGCTTCCAAGTCCATACGTCCGTGCTATCGCGCGTGGGATGTCATTTCTGGTTCCGATCGGCTAGATTTGAGGTCGATTTCGCTGGGAGCCGATCCATGGAAATGCACCAAGTCCGCTATTTCCTCGCGGTGGCGCAGCTGCTCAATTTCACGCGCGCAGCCGAGGAGTGCAACGTGACGCAGCCCTCGCTGACACGCGCAATCAAGCAGCTCGAGGCCGAGCTTGGCGGCGATCTGTTCCGCCGAGAACGGCCGGCCGCGCAACTGACCGAGCTCGGCCAGCGCATGCATCCGCTCCTGAAGCAGTGTTTTGACGCTGCCGCCGGCGCGCGCTCGCTCGCCTCCTCATTCAAAAGCGGAGAGGTCGGCGCCCTGCGCGTTGCCTTGACGCATTCGATCGACCTAGCGCTGCTCATTCCGCATCTCAACGAGATCAGACGGCAATTCAATCAGCTCGAATTCCGCTTCCTGCGCGGGACGAGCCGCGAGGTCGGCGAGTTCTTGAAGAAAGGTGAAGCCGAGCTCGGCATCGCTGCCGAGATCGATGAGGCCTGGGAACGGCTCGACGCCTGGCCGCTGTTCACCGAGAGCTTCGAGCTCGTCGTTGGCGACAGACATCGGCTGGCCGGCCGCAGCAGCATCGAACTGGACGATCTGCGCTCGGAGCAACTGTTGAGCCGGACGTTCTGCGAGCATTCGCGCCGCATCTCCGCGAGCCTGCGCGAGCACGGCATCGAGCATGGCCACGAGATTTCGAGCGAGCGCGACCTGATCGAGCTGGTCGAGGCCGACATCGGCGTCGCCATGATGCCGCACAGCTCGCCCCTGCCGCAGACACTGACGCGTGCCGCCGTCGCCGGCCTGGACGCCCGCCGCACCGTCAGCCTTTACGGGGTGGCCGGCCGTCAGCGCACGGCGGTGGCCAACGCCGTGATGCGCATGCTGCGCGGCGCCGACTGGCGGGAAATTGCAGGATAAGCCCGCGTCGCGAGCGCTCAGTTCTCCCTGCCCGCGCTCTCCAGCGCCGCGAGCAGATCATCGATCTCCATGCGCTTGCGGAAATCGGGATCGACGAAGCGGGCCTTCACGATCCCGTCGCGGCCGACCACGAACACGGCCGGGATCGGCAGCATCCAGCCGTCATTGCCGTGGAATTTCGCCATGTCCTGATAGGACAACAGGTCCTGGATCTCGGCGCCGAGCCAGATCGCGACATTGAGCGACAGCGCATAGCCGTTGTCGAGATCGGTCAGGATCGGAAACGGCGCGCCGGATTCAGCCTTGAGCTGGCGGGTAAATTCCTGCGTCTCCGGCATGACCGCAATGATCTGCGCACCCATGGCCTCGATGCGATCGAGCGCCTGGACCACGGCACGGACATTGAGCCGGCAATAGGGACACCAATGGCCGCGGAAGAACATCACGGCGAGCGGACCGCGCTCCAGCAGCGAAGGCAGCGTGACGAGACGCCCGGCGTCGTCCGGCAGCATGAACGGCGGCATCGCATCGCCCGGGCGTGGCGCGGCCTCGCCACCACCATTCCCGTCCAATCTCGCCACCAGGCGATCGACGGCCTCGCCATAGGCCGGAAACACCGCACGGCTGGCATCGGCATAGGCGCGGAGCTGTTCGTTCAGCGTGCCGTCCATATCGCGGCAGCGCTGGAAGGCAAGCCTGAGCTGCTCGGCGTCGGCTGGCGAGAGAGCTGTCATCTTTCTGCTCCGGCATTCCCTTCGGCGAATATTAGTTTCCCGGTCCGGCCGTCCGCAAGGGGCGGCCGCGATGCCAGGGCCCGTTCAGTCACGTAGGGTCTTGGACAAATTCGGCATAAGGCGCTCCTGTGGATTGACGTGAACGCCCATCATCGGGCGCCTTGCCATCGGACGCCGAATGCCGCGAAAGCGGAAATGCCGTTGGCCAATCGGATCGATAGCCGCCGCGCATCAACATAGCGCACCGCTATCGCATCGAGAGCAAGCCGGCATTTCAGGATCGACGCGATCTCGATGAAGCTTCTGTCATCGCCGGCGACCAGCGGGGTTGCGGCCAACACAGGAGACCTCCCCATGTTCAAGAGCTACGCTTTATCGCGTCTGATCTGGCCGAGCCTTGCCATGGTCAGCGCGCTGACACTCTCGGCGCAGCCGGTCGTTGCCGGGGAATGTCCGGCCGGCAAGATCAAGCCGAACGCCCGGCAGATGGTCGACTACAAACCCGTCGGCGTTACCGACGTCACGCTGGGCGCGATCGACCTCGGCAAGCAGCCGGTGCATATCGAGGGCCGCGAACTGCGCTTCCGCAAGCTGACCATCGAGCCCGGCGGCATCGTGCCCTGGCACAGCCATGACGACCGCCCCGCTCTCATTTTCGTGCAGCAGGGCGAAATCGTCGAATACGCCTCCAACTGCGTCGATCCGATCGTGCACAAGGCCGGCGACATCCGCCCCGAGGTCTACGGCACCTCGCATTGGTGGAAGAACCTCGGCAAGGATACCGTCATTCTCTATGTCGGCGACGTCCGCAGGGATCCCAACGACCACCACATGTAACGAGCACATTCCAGCCCCAGCGCACTCGTTACGAGATGTGGCGCCCGGAACTCCCCACTCCGGGCCCCGCATCCCCCACAGGACAATCGCCATGACCGACCTTTCCGCGCCGATCAAACCGGCCGCGATGACGATGGAAGCGCACTCGCCGGGTCTGGCGCTCCGCTCGCTCGTCATCGGCCTCACCGCGTTCCTGACCGTCGTCGATCTCTTCGCGACGCAGGCGATCCTGCCCTCGCTGACGCGCCATTACGGCGTCACGCCGGCGGCGATGAGCTTTGCCGTCAACGCCAGCACATTCGGCATGGCCACAGCCAGCCTCGTGATTGGCTTTTTCAGCCCGCACATCGACCGCCGCACCGGCATCCTGGTCAGCCTGATGCTGCTCGCGATCCCGACAAGTCTGCTGGCCTCGGCGCCAAATGTTGTCGTCTTCACCATCTTGCGAGTCGCGCAGGGCCTGTGCATGGCCTCCGCCTTCGCGCTCACCCTCGCCTATCTCGGCGAGCAATGCAGCGCGATGGACGCCGGCGGCGCCTTTGCCGCCTACATCACCGGCAATGTCGCGAGCAATCTCGTCGGCCGGCTGATCTCGGCCGCTGTCGCCGACGGCCTGGGCCTCGCCTGGAATTTCTATCTGTTCGCAGCGCTCAATCTGGCCGGGGCGGTGCTGGTCTATTTCACGATTCGACGCGTGCAGCCGATGCATGCGATGATGCCGACTGCTTCGCCGCTCAAAGCCACCATCGCGCACTGGCGCAATCCGCGATTGCGCGCGGCCTACGGCATCGGCTTCTGCATTCTGTTCGCCTTCATCGGCACCTTCACCTTCGTCAATTTCGTTCTGGTCCGACCGCCGCTGTCGCTCGGCATGATGGATCTTGGCCTCGTCTATCTGGTGTTCCTGCCCTCGGTCGTCACGACCTTGCTGGCGGGGCGGGTTGCCTCACGCATCGGAGCACGCCCGACGATCTGGGGCTCGCTCGCCGTTGCCGGCATCGGGCTGCCGCTGATGCTGACTGCGCGGCTGCCTGAAGTGCTCACCGGAATGGTGCTGGTCGCGGTCGGGACCTTCTTTGCACAGGCGGTAGCCACGGGCTTCGTCGGGCAGACCGCGACTGAGAACCGTGGCGTCGCCAGCGGCACCTATCTTGCGTGCTATTTCTGCGGGGGGCTCGTCGGCACAGCCGTGCTCGGCCGACTGTTCGATGCCTTCGGCTGGCACGCTTGCGTGACCGGCGTGGGCATAGCCCTTGCGGCCGCTGGCCTGCTCGCGCTGAACTTGAAGCGCTAGCGCTTGGCCGGCGCCTCCTGCGGCGGCTCGTCGTCGGCGATGGCGCGCCAGGCGGCGCCGTCGAGATCGTCGTACTGGCCGCTTCTGAGCGACCAGAGAAAGGCGACGAGACCGGCGCCTCCGAGCATCAGCGCCAGCGGGACCAGGATGACCAGGATTTCCATCACGCGATCTCCCGCGAGGTGCTGCGCGCCCGCAGCGAATTCAGCATGACCAGGATCGAGGAACCGCTCATGGCCGCAGCCGCGATCAGGGGCGTCACGACACCGCTGATCGCAACCGGCACGGCGAGCACATTGTAGCCGATCGCAAGCCAGAGGTTCTGCCGCATCAAATGCAGCGCCTTGCGCGAGGCGTCGATGGCGGCGACCACCGGGGCCAGCGGCCGGCCGAGAAAGACGAGATTGGCGGTGGCCTGGCTCAGATGCGCGGCCGAGATCGGCGACATCGAGACATGGGCTGCCGCGAGCGAAGGCGCGTCGTTCATGCCGTCGCCGACCATCAGCACCTTGGCGCCGCGCTGCTTCAATTCCTCGATCCGTGCGATCTTGTCGGCCGGCGTGACGCCGGCTCGCCATTCCGCGATGCCCAGCGCACGGGCCGCCGCGATCACTGCCGGCTCCCGATCGCCGGAGAGAATCTCGATGCCGATGTTGCGGGCCTTCAACGCCGCGATCACGGCCTGCGCATCCGGACGCAGGCCCTGGCGGACCGAGAGGATGAACTTCTCGCTGCCGTTGCCGAACGCCACGATCGAGGCCTCGGGGTCGAGACGGGTGGCGTCCGCAACCAGCGCCTCGGCACCGCAGAAGGACGGACGGCCAAGACGAAGCTCGATGCCGTCGACCACGGCACGCACGCCCTGCCCCGGCTCTTCGACCGCGCCGACGACCGGCGATCTCGCGCTCGCAGCCTGCGCCACGGCGGCGGCGACCGGGTGATGGCTCGACAGCGCGAGCCGGCCGGCGAGCTCGAAGATCTCGCGGGGGATATCGGCGGCATTCATCACTTCGAGATCGGGCAGCGTCAGCGTGCCGGTCTTGTCGAAGATGACGTGGTCGGCCTCGGCCAGGCGCTCGATCGCGTCGCCGGAATTCAGCAACACCCCGCACTTGAACATCGCGCCGGAGGCGATGGTCTGCACGGTCGGAATGGCAAGCCCCAGCGCGCAGGGACAGGTGATGATCAGCACGGCGACGCCGGTCACGATCGCATCATGCCAGGACGCGCCGGCAATGACCCAACCGAGGATGCTGATGAACGCGGTCGCGTGCACCACCGGCGCATACAGCCGCGAGGCGCGGTCCGCGAGCCGCATGTAGCGCGAGCGCGCCTGCAGCGCGTTGTCGAGCAGCCGCGTGATCTCGGCGAGCAGCGTCGCCTCGGACGCCGCCGAAACCCGCACCCGCAGCGTGCCGGAGATGTTCATCGAGCCCGCATAGACCGGCGTGCCCTGCCCGGCCGTGACATAGAGCGTCTCGCCGGTGATCAGGCTCTGGTCGATCTCCGAACGCCCCTCGATCACGGTGCCGTCGACCGCGCAGCGCTCGCCGGGCCTGAGCAGCACGATGTCGCCGGGATGGATCGCCGCGACCGGCACCTGCGAGATCTCATCAGGCCCGACGAACTTTGCGGCCGTCTCGGCCTTCAACGCGGCGAGATTGCCGGCGACCGCACGGGTCCGCCGCCGCATGTTCTGGTCGAGGAAGCGGCCGACGAGCAGGAAGGTCAGCAGCATGATCGCCGCGTCGAAATAGGCGTGCTCGGCGTGGTGGATGGTCTCGACCACCGACATGCCGAGCGCGAGGATCACGCCGATCGAGATCGGAACGTCCATGTTGGTCGTCTTCGCCGACAGCGCGCGCCAGGCCGAGCGGAAGAACGGCTGGCCGGCATAGGCCGCCGCCGGCAATGCGATCAGCGCCGACAGCCAGTGGAAGAAGTCGCGCTGCTCGGGCAGCATGTCCGAGACGTTGCCCGACCACACCGGGATCGACAGCATCATCACGTTCATGGTGGCGAACGCTGCGACACCGAGGCAGCGCAGCAGGAAGCGTGATTCGGCGACCTCCGCCACTTCCGCGCTCTCGGTCTCGAACGGATAGGCCTTGTAGCCGAGCTCATCGAGGCGATCGATGAAGCGGCCGGGGTCGAGCGTGCCCGCCTTCCATTCCAGCGCGACGCGGCGGTCGGTGAGGTTGACGCGCGCCAGCGTGACGTCGGGAATGGCGGACAGGCCGCGTTCGATCTTGGCCATGCAGCCGGCGCAGTGAACACCTTCGACCGCGAGATCGATGTGCTGGACGCCCTCGCCCGCGGTCCGGACGTAGTGCGAGAAATCCCGCGTGACGTGCATGTCGAAGTCCTTCAGTTCAGGATCACGCGATTACGAGACAGGAACACACGCGTCCCCCGCGCCTCGCCCTCGATCACCAGATCCCATTGCCCGGGCGCGACCGACGCGGCATTGCCGCGATAGAGGCCGATGCCGGCCTCGGTGAGCTCGACGGCGAGATCGGCGCGCTTGTCGGTCGGCCGCTCCAGCCGGCCGCCGAATTTCAGTCCGGCGATCGGCTGGCCGCTGGCATCGCGTGCTTCGACCTGAAGCATGGCACCGCCGTCGTTGCGGCGCTCGATACTGGCGTTGACTTTCCATTTACGCGCGGTCTGCTCGTGCGCTGCCGAGATCTCGCGATCATAGGTCAGGCCCGCGGCATAGGGGCTGTCGACCTCAGTGCCGGGCAGCGTCGCGATCGCGAGCTTCATCATGGTGACGTTGACGCCGATCACGAGGCCGAAGAAGGCGACCAGCATCAGGAAGACTTTCGTTCCGGTCAGCGGCTTCGGGGCGGATGCCATGACTAACTCCAGACTTTTCTCAAGGCGAGACGAAATTGTCGGTGGCGGACGCGACCTCGCCGAGCCCGATATCGGTGACGTGGAAGCGGACGGGGACCGATTTCTCCGGATTGTTCTCGGCCGGCGCGGTGACGAGCAGGCGCAGCTCGCTGGTAGAGTCGCGCGGGATCACGATCATCGGCCTATCAGGCGTCACGGAATCGATGCCGATGACGTGGATGGTCGCGTTGGCCGGGCCGTTCGCGTCGATCGCGATGACGCGGTCGTAGCCGCTCTTGTTCAGCAGCCGCACCGTGTAGGCGTTGCGGATCGAGCCATCGCTGAGCTTGACCGCGACCGGATTGCGATCGTGCAGCACGTTGACGTCGAGCAGGCTGCGCGTCGCCAGCGTGTAGATCATGAAGCCGCCGATGGCCGCGATGATCGCGCTGTAGACGATGGTGCGGGGGCGAACGATGCGGTAGATCGGCGCCTTGCCCTCCTGGCGTCGATGGATATTGATGTCGTTGTCGTAGCCGATCAGCCGCTCCGGTCGGCCGATCTTGGTCATCACGTTGTCGCAGGCGTCGATGCAGAGGCCGCACTGGATGCATTCCATCTGCGGTCCATTGCGGATGTCGATGCCGGTCGGGCAAACCGCGACGCACTGGTAGCAATCGACGCAATCGCCAACCTGCTCGCCGAGCGCGCGCAGTTCGGCCGCCTTCTTGACCGAGGTGCGCTTCTCGCCGCGGTCGTAGCGGTAGGTGACGTTCAGCGCCCATTCGTCGGTGAGCGCGGCCTGGATGCGCGGCCACGGGCACATATAGGTACAGACCTGCTCGCGCATGTAACCGGCGAGCAGATAGGTCGTCGCGGTGAGGATGCCGATCCAGACATAGGCGATCATCGGCCCCTGGAAGGTGACGAGCTCCTTCACCAGGGTCGGCGCGTCGTTGAAATAGAGCACCCAGGCGCCGCCGGTCCACCAGGCGATCATGAGCCAGATCGAATGCTTGAGCACGATCTCGGAGATCCGCTCGAGCTTCAGCGGGTCGGACGATTTATCCTTCTTCATCCGCTCGCGCCGGTCACCCTCGATCAGGCGTTCGACGGCATAGAACAGGTCGGTCCACACCGTCTGCGGGCAGAGATAGCCGCACCAGATGCGGCCGCCGACGGAGTTCATCAGGAACAGCGCGACGGCGGCGACGATCAGCAGGCCGGTAAAGTAGTAGACCTCCTGCGGCCACAGCTCGATGAAGAAGAAATAGAAGCGGCTGTTGGGAAGATCGATCAGCACCGCCTGACTGGGGGCGCCGAGGCCGCGATTCCAGCGCACGAAGGGCAGGAAATAATAGACGCCCAGGCAGATCGCCATCAGGCTCCATTTGATCCGGCGGAAGGTGCCGGAGACGCTCTGGGGATAGACCTTCTTGTGGGCTGCGTAGAGCGGCCCGTTGTCATCGTCCAATGTGAGGTCTTTGGGGTTCACGGTCTTGTTCATCGCCTGGAGCTTCTCGAAAGGTGCGATTGAACCTAGACCCGACACCGCCGCGTCAGTTGATCCAGCGCAAACGGGGGCATTTTTGTTCACCCCCCGTCTGCAGCGAGATCTGCTATTTTCCACCGCCCAGCGAATGGACGTAGACGGCCATTGCCTTGATGGTGGCGGGATCGAGCCGCCCTTCCCAGGCCGGCATGACGCCGGCACGGCCCTGGCTGATAGTCTCGATCAGAGCCGCCTCGTCGGAGCCGTAGAGCCAGATCTTGTCGGTCAGGTTCGGGGCGCCCATCTCCTGGTTGCCCTTGCCGCCGTCGCCGTGGCAGGCGACGCAATTTTCCGCAAAGATCTTCTCGCCCTTGGCGGCATCGAAGCCGTTACGGGTCGAAAGGCCCGACAGCGACCGCACGTAATTGGCGACCGTGACGATCTCGTCGGACTTCAGCACGCCGTCCTTGCCGAAGGCGAGCATCTGGCCCTCATGGGTCTTGGCATGACCGGAGCGCGCGCCGAACTGGATGGTCTGCATGATCTGGTCGAGCGTGCCGCCCCACAGCCAGTCGTCGTCGTTCAGGTTCGGGAAGCCCTTGGCGCCGGCGCCGCCGGACCCGTGGCACGGCGCGCAATTGTCGCCGAACACGGTTTTGCCCTTGGCGCGGGCGAGCGCCAGCAGGGCTGGGTCCTTTTCGATGTCGGCGAGCGAGGCTGCGCCCAGCGCCGCCATCTTGTCACCGCGGATCTTCTCGAGGTTGGCCAACTCGACCGCGACGTCGGCGCGCGAGGAGTAGCCGAACATGCCCGTGGTATTGCCTTGGATCAGCGGCCAGGCCGGATAGACGATCCAGTAGCCGATCGACCAGATGATGGTGAGGTAGAACGAGATCACCCACCAGCGCGGCAGCGGTGTGTTGAGCTCCTTGATACCGTCCCACTCGTGCCCGGTCGTGGACTTGCCGGAGACGGAATCGATGTCGCTATGATGATCGGTCATGGTCTCTCACTCCTCCCGCAACGGCAGGTGCGCTGCTTCGTCGAAGACAGCCTTGTTACGGGGCCAAAATGCGTAGGCGATGATCGCGAGAAAGATCGCGACGAACACCGGGGTCCAGATCGTCGTCACGAGCTCGGACGCTAGATTATGGACTGACAGGATAGCTTTCATCGTTCATGCCTTCTCAGCGAAGATTGGCTTTTTCGTTGTAGATCTTGAAGTCGACCAGCGTGCCTAGCATCTGCAGGTACGCGACCAGCGCGTCCATCTCGGTCGGCGTGCCGGCCTTGCCGTCGAAATTGCGCACGACGGCTTTGGCGTAGCGCTTGTTGAAGGCGTCGCCGCCGGAATTGTCCGGGTCGGCCTGGGCCTTCATGTCGGCGCCGGCGTTGGCGATCTGGTCGTCCGTGTAAGGCGTGCCGACGGCCTTCAGCGTGCGCATGTGGTCGGCGATGGTGTCCGGGTCGACCTCGGTCTGGCTGAGGAACGGATAGCCGGGCATCACCGACTGTGGCACGATCGCGCGCGGGTTGGTCAGATGGGTGACGTGCCAGTCGTCGGAATATTTGGCGCCGACGCGGGCAAGGTCGGGACCGGTGCGCTTCGAGCCCCACTGGAACGGATGGTCGTACATGCTCTCGGCGGCGAGCGAGAAGTGGCCGTAGCGCTCGACCTCGTCGCGCAGCGGGCGGACCATCTGCGAGTGGCAGAGATAGCAGCCCTCGCGAACGTAGACGTTGCGGCCCGCCAGCTCCAGCGGCGTGTAGGGCCTGACCCCGTCGACCTTCTCGATCGTGCTCTTGAGATAGAACAGCGGGGTGATCTCGACGAGACCGCCGATCGCGATCACCAGCAGGATGCCGACGATCAGGATGATCGAGTTCTTTTCGAAGATTTGGTGGCGTGTCCAGAACGACATGGTGGAACTCCTCATTCCGCCGGCTGAAGAGCGACGGGCATCTGGACTTCCGCCTCGCCGACGCGAACGGTCATCCAGAGGTTATAGGCCATGATCAACGAGCCGATCAGGAACAGCCCGCCGCCGGCGGCGCGGATGATGTAGAAGGGATGCATCGCCTCGACGGTCTCGATGAAGGAATATTCGAGGAAGCCGAGCGAGGTGTAGGCGCGCCACATCAGGCCCTGGAGGATGCCGGACACCCACATCGCCGAGATGTAGAGGACGATGCCGAGGGTCGCGACCCAGAAGTGCCAGTTGACGAGCTTCAGGCTGTAGAGGCCCTTGCGATTCCAGGCCCACGGCACCAGGCAGTAGAGCGCGCCGAAGGACACGAAGCCGACCCAGCCGAGCGCGCCGGAGTGCACGTGGCCGATGGTCCAGTCGGTGTAGTGGCTGAGCGAGTTGACCACCTTGATCGACATCATCGGGCCTTCGAAGGTCGACATGCCGTAGAAGGCGACGGAGACCACGAGCATGCGCAGCACGGGATCGGTGCGCAGCTTGTCCCAGGCACCCGACAGCGTCATCAGGCCGTTGATCATGCCGCCCCAGGAGGGCATCCACAGCATGATCGAGAAGGTCATGCCCAGCGTCTGCGTCCAGTCCGGCAGCGCCGTGTAGTGCAGATGGTGGGGACCTGCCCAGATGTAGAGGAAGATCAGCGCCCAGAAGTGGATGATCGACAGCCGGTAGGAATAGATCGGCCGCTCGGCGCGCTTCGGAATGAAGTAGTACATGATGGCGAGGAAGCCGGCGGTCAGGAAGAAGCCGACCGCGTTGTGGCCGTACCACCACTGGAACATGGCGTCCTGGATGCCGCCCCAGGCGACGTAGGACTTCGAGCCGAACACCGAGACGGGAAGCGCCGGGTTGTTGCCGAGATGCAGCACCGCGATCGTCACGATGAAGGCGAGATAGAACCAGTTCGCGACGAAGATGTGCGGCTCCTTGCGCTTGATGACGGTGGCAAGGAAGACGAGCAGATAGACGACCCAGACGATGGTCAGCCACAGATCGGCATACCATTCCGGCTCGGCATATTCCTTCGATTGAGTGACGCCGAGCAGATAGCCGGTGCCGGCGATCAGAATGAAGAAATTGTAGCCTACCACGACGAACCACGGCGCGAGGTCGCCCGCGAGGCGCGCGCGGCAGGACTTCTGCACCACGTAGAAGGAGGTCGCGATCAGCACGTTGCCGCCGAAGGCGAAGATCACGGCGGAGGTGTGCAGCGGCCGCAGGCGGCCGAAGCTGGTCCAGGGCAGATCGAAGTTCAGCGCGGGCCAGGCCAGCTGCGAGGCGATGATGAGACCGACGAGGAAGCCGGCAATGCCCCAGAACATCGCCATGAAGGAGGAGAATTTGATCGGGCCCATGTTGTAGTTCGGGCGCCCGTTGATCTCCTGTGGCGGCAGCGCCACCGGACGGTCGAGGTAGCGGTTGACGATGACGAAAACCGCAGCGAGGCTCGCCGCCGCGCTGAGCGCGGCGTGGAAGGCGAACGGCGCATCGAGCGCCTTGGCCGAGGCGACCACGCAGAGGAAGGCGGTGACTGCGAACACGACAGCCAGGCCGCTTTCACCGATGGTCATGGATTTGGAAATGGAGGGCTGGCTCATGCGGATTCTCTCTGAAAGAACACAGCGCCAGAAACCACATCCACCCTCACTCGGAATTGATTGAAATCAAGAGCGGCATTTAAGTTCTCCGTAGCCGGCGATGATCCTTTTGGTTCCCTGAAATCTCGACACACGAGCAGGCCGGCCCGGCGTGACGCGCAAACGGGAATAGCCTCCGTACAATCACGGAGGCGATAATGAAATTCGATCAGAATGGTTTGTCAGTCGCGCGCGGTCGCCTTCAGCGCCGCGATGACATCCTCGCGGGCGATGATTCCGACCAGCTTCTGCGCACCGTCGAGCACGATGATGCTCCTGATGCGATGCTCCACCATGATCTGAAGCACGCGCGTCAGCCGCGTGTCGGGGCTGACATAGATGAATTCGGGCGTCATGACGTCGCCGATCTTGCGGCTCATCAGGTCGTGATAGCGGGGCAGCATCTGACTCGGCGTGAAGGCGAAGCACTTCAGTATGTCGAATTTCGTGACGATGCCGACCACCTGCCCGTCGTCCTCGACCGGATAGGAGTTGAAATCGTCGGTCTCGAACATCTCGCTGAGCTCGAGCAGGTCACGGTCGCGCTGCACCGCCTTGACGTTGCGCGTCATGTAGCCGTCGACGGTCTGTTCAAGAAATCTGTACACGGCGCGTCCTCCTCGATTCGATTCTGGCCGGCCGTCAGTGCGACAGCAGCACGCTGCGGGCGGTCTGCGTGACCAGATATTGGGTGACGCCTCCAAGGATCAGTTCACGAAACCTCGAATGACCATAGGCGCCCGCAACGATCAGTCCGGCATCGACGTCGCCGGCGACTTTCTCCAATTGCGCGGCGGCGGTTTCGTTCCGGTCGCCTTCGCAGACGCGCGCGGTCGCGGTGACGCCGTGGCGGGCGAGCCAGGCGGCGACGTCGGTGACGCCGGCCATCACGACGGAACGGTCATCGTCGTGCTCCGGAATTGTGGCGATGGTGACGTCTCTTGCCTTACGCAGCATCGGAAGCGCATCGGCCACCGCCCGCCGCGCCTCCGGCGTGTCCTTCCACGCGACCAGCACATTCCGCAGGTCGAGCCAGTTGATTCGATCAGGCACCACCAGCAGCGGTCGGCCGACCTGCATCACCAAGTCCCTGGGGCTTGCGAGCGAAAAGGCATCGGAGAAGGCCGGACTCTGCCCGCCGCTGACGATGATGTCGGCGCAGCGCGCCTGAGCCAGGACGAACCGCGTGGGAAAATCCGTGGCGCAGCGCCATTCCACGCGCCCGCCGCGAGTCCGGGTCGCGGCGCGGAATTCCGCCTCCAGATCGCCCAGACACCGCTTGACTGAGGCCTCCTCCTGATCGATCAGGCGCTGGGCCTCCGCACCGTCGGTGAAATAAAGCGGCGGCGCGAACCGGGCTGCGGCAACCCCGACGAGCGTGGCCTCGTATCGTTCGGCGAGCTCGCCCGCGACCTGAAGACGCGCTTGGTTGGGCTGATCCAGCGCGAGGCTGACCATCACGGTCGCATATGTCATCGGGAATCTCCGAACGGCAATGAACTGGTGCGAAATCTAGCCTCGCCGTGACCGGGCAGGATGAGGTAGATCAAATCGCCGCCTGCCGAGTTGCGGCAAATCCGCCAATGGAATCAGACATCCGAACTTGCCTCCGGCCCGGCCTTAGGCGAAATTGCCGCCATGTTCGCGGCGCCACGCTCGTCGCAGGAAAAGAGGAGCAACCCATTGTCGCCGACCCGCGTAACGCATCCGCCAGACGATGGTCGCGGCGAGCATTTCCGGGTCCGGATCGAGGGGTTCGGCGTCGGCACCTGGGATCTCGACCTCTCGACGCAAGAACTGGAGTGGTCGGAAACCGCGAGGACGCTGCTCGGTATCGAGCGTGGCCAGCCGGCGAGCTACGACCTCTTCCTGTCACGGCTCGAGCCCGAGGACCGCGCGCGCGTCGAGACCGCGATCAAACAGGTTGCCGAACATGGCGGCGGCTTTGACGTCTCTTTCAGGATCTCCGGCAAGGCCGACCGGGGCAAATGGATCAGGGCCCGCGCCGGGCTGATCAGGGACGAGGTCGGTGTCGCCCGCCATCTCAGCGGCATCTTTCTCGACATCGACGAGGAAAAGCAGGTCGAGGAGGCGCTGCGCACGCGCGAGACCCATCTCCGCTCGATTCTCCATACTATTCCCGACGCCATGATCGTCATCGACGGCCACGGCATCATGCAGCTGTTCAGCACGGCGGCGGAGCGCCTGTTCGGCTGGTCCGAGCACGAGGCGATCGGTCAGAACGTCAGCATTCTGATGCCGGAGCCTGATCGCACCCGCCACGACGGCTACATCGCCCGCTACCGCTCCACGAACGATCCGCACATCATCGGCATCGGCCGCATCGTGACCGGCAAGCGCCGCGACGGCACGACCTTTCCGATGCACCTGTCGATCGGAGAGATGGAATCCGCCGGCGAGCCCTATTTCACCGGATTCGTCCGCGACCTCACCGAGCACCAGCAGACCCAGGCCCGGCTCCAGGAATTGCAATCCGAGCTCGTCCACGTCTCGCGACTGACCGCGATGGGCGAAATGGCCTCCGCGCTCGCCCACGAGCTCAATCAGCCGCTGGCCGCGATCAGCAACTACATGAAGGGATCGCGGCGGCTGCTCGCCGGCAGCACCGACGCGAACACGCCGAAGATCGAAAGCGCGCTGGATCGCGCGGCGGAGCAGGCCTTGCGCGCCGGCCAGATCATCCGGCGCCTGCGCGACTTCGTCTCGCGCGGCGAGTCGGAGAAGCGGGTCGAGAGCCTGTCCAAGCTGATCGAGGAGGCCGGCGCGCTCGGGCTCGCCGGCGCGCGCGAGCAGAACGTGCAGCTCCGCTTCAGCCTCGATCCCGACTCCGATCTCGTCCTCGCCGACCGGGTGCAGATCCAGCAGGTGCTGGTCAATCTGTTCCGCAACGCGCTGGAGGCGATGGCGCAGTCGCCGCGCCGCGAGCTCGTCGTCGCCAACACCCGCGTCGCCGACGACATGATCGAGGTGGAGGTCTCCGACACCGGCTCCGGCTTCCAGGGCGACGTCATTCCAAACCTGTTTCAGACCTTCTTCACCACCAAGGAAACCGGCATGGGCGTGGGACTGTCCATCAGCCGCTCGATCATCGAGGCTCACGGCGGCCGCATGTGGGCCGAGAGCAATGCATCGGGCGGCGCGACATTCCGCTTCACCCTGCCGGCGACCGCCGAGAACTGACTGACGAGAACCGATACATGACCACCAAGGGACATATCTATGTCATCGACGACGATGCGGCGATGCGGGATTCGCTGAACTTCCTGCTGGATTCCGCCGGCTTCGGCGTCACGCTGTTCGACAACGCGCAGAGCTTCCTCGACGCCCTGCCCGGCCTCGCCTTCGGCTGCGTCGTCTCCGACGTGCGCATGCCGGGACTCGACGGGATCGAGCTGCTCAAGCGGATGAAGGCGCAGCAAAGCCCGTTTCCGATCCTGATCATGACCGGTCACGGCGACGTGCCGCTCGCGGTCGAGGCGATGAAGCTGGGCGCGGTCGACTTCCTGGAAAAGCCGTTCGAGGACGACCGCCTCACCACCATGATCGAATCGGCGATCCGCCAGGCCGAGCCCGCCGCCAAGAGCGAGGCCGTCACGCAGGACATCGCCGCCCGCGTCGCCTCTTTGAGCCCCCGGGAGCGCCAGGTCATGGAAGGGCTGATCGCAGGCTTGTCCAACAAGCTGATCGCCCGCGAATACGACATCAGCCCGCGCACCATCGAGGTCTACCGCGCCAACGTCATGACCAAGATGCAGGCCAACAGCCTGTCGGAGCTGGTCCGGCTGGCGATGCGCGCCGGCATGCTCAAGGATTGAGCCAAACCGGATTGAGGCAAGTCAAGATCGCTCCGCATGGCTGTGCTAGCCAAGGCGGCATGATCGAGATCGGCTCGCACCCTCAACGGCTCCCTATGGCGTCACCGGCAAGGCCCACCGTCTACGTGGTCGACGACGATGCCGCCGTGCTGGGCTCCCTGCAATTCCTGCTGGAAACCGACGGCTTCGCCGTGCGGACCTTCAGGAGCGGCACGGCGCTGCTCAATGCCGCCGGCGCGCCCGCCGCGGATTGCTACGTGATCGACTACAAGATGCCCGACATCAACGGCATCGAGCTGGCTGGCCGCCTGCGCCAGGCCGATGGCGACACGCCTGTGATCCTGATCACCGGCTATCCCGACGAGAACATCTCGGCCCGGGCTGCGACTGCGGGCATCAAAGACGTGGTTTTGAAGCCGCTTCTGGACGAAAACCTGGTCAAGTGCATCCGCCACGCCATCCAGGACCGTCCCCACACCTGACCTACGGGATTCTACGTAGGTAATCGTCCTTAAGATATCGCTCGAAATTTCCGGATTGCACGATCCCGCGTAGCAATGCTCCATCACAACGGAGATGGCGCAGATGCTCACCCAGACCCTCAACACCCAGGCGATCAACACCCAGATTGTTGGCAAGATCGCCCCAGGCCATCCCGTTGCCGACCAGTTCGGCGCCATCACCGGCCATGTCGGCCTCGTCGCCACCGAGTTCTCCTACCGCAAGGACGAGGAGATCTATGGCGAGGACGAGCCGGCCGAATATGTCTACCAGGTCGTGTCCGGCGCAGTGAGCAGCTACAAGCTCCTGTCCGACGGCCGCCGCCAGATCGGCGCCTTCCATCTTCCCGGCGACGTGTTCGGCCTCGAATCCGGTCCGGCTCACCGCCTTGCTGCCGAAGCCATCATCGACACCACCGTGCGCCTCGTGAAGCGCGCCAGCCTCGAGAAGGCCGCCGGCACCGACGTCCAGGTCGCCCGCAAGCTCTGGGCAATGACCGCCTCGGAGCTGCGCCATGCCGAGGATCACATGCTGCTGCTGGGCCGCAAGACCGCGATGGAGCGTGTTGCGACCTTCCTGCTCGAAATGGACCGCCGCCTCGCCGTTGC
Organism: Bradyrhizobium sp. AC87j1; assembly: GCF_002936975.1. Lineage (NCBI taxonomy): Bacteria > Pseudomonadati > Pseudomonadota > Alphaproteobacteria > Hyphomicrobiales > Nitrobacteraceae > Bradyrhizobium > Bradyrhizobium sp. AC87j1. Next base: position 37,063 of record NZ_PTFE01000025.1, on the reverse strand, counting down.
CGGCATGATGGCGCTGCCGATGTGCCGCCGCGACATCGGCGACTATCTCGGCCTCACCCTCGAAACCGTGTCGCGCGCGCTGTCGCAGCTTCACGCCCAGGGCATTCTGGGTTTCTCCGGCGCCCGCCAGATCGTGCTGCGCAACCGCCAGCGCCTGCAACATCTCGACGCCTGATCTCCGCCTGATCTTCCTCCTACCCACTTGGCCGGCCGAACGCGTTTCGGCCGGCCATTTCTTTGGGCCGCGAATCATGCCGTGCGCCGCGTCTCCGGCATCACGAAAAGAATCAGCAAGAGCCCGGTCGCGGCAACGCCGGACAGCCCGACGAAGGCGGTTGCATTGCCGAACTTGTCGCTGACATAGCCTCCGAGCGCGGTGCTTAAGGACGCGCCGATGCCGATCGCAGTGCCGACGATGCCCTGCGCCAGGTTGAAATGGCCGCTGCCGAAGGCGACATCGGCCACGATCAGCGGAATCATCACCGCGAACACCGCCGCAGTGAGGCCGTCGAACACCTGCACTGCGACCAGCAGATACGGATCACGCACGGTGGCAAACAGCAGGCCGCGAATCGTCAGCGCGCCGAATCCGATCAGGAGCAACGGCCGCCGGCCCCACGCTTGCGCCTTGCGCCCGACCGTCGGCGACAGCAGCGCCACGATCGCTTGCGGAACGACGATGCAAAAGGCGACGAGCACCGTCGCCCATTGGGCGGACCGCGCCGTCACCGCACTCGCCATCAGCGGCATCATCGCGGCATTCGCCAGCTGCAACAACAGCACGCTTAGGGCGAAGACGATGAGCGGCCGCTGCCGGATCAGGTGCCAGATATTGGTGTCACCACGGTCGGCCGCTTCGCGCGGCATCTCGCCGTGACAGCGCGCAATGTCGACCTCGTGCTCGCGGATGCGCGAGAGGGCGATCAGGGTCGGAATCGCGAGCAGGAAGGTAACCAGGAAGACCGAACGGCTCGACAGCAGATAGCCCGCCGTGCCCATCACCGCGGCCGCGACGCCGTTGCCGAGCGAGGCAAAGCGCGCGTTGCGGCCGAGCCGCTCGCCGATGGCGAGCGGGCCGACGAGGCCAAGGCTGATCGCCGCAATGGCCGGTCCCAGCACGCAGCTCGCCGCCGCATGCAAGGTGGCCGCGGCCACCACCACGGGAAAGATCGGCATTGCTGCATAGGCCAGCGCGCAAGCGCCGATGGTCGCGATCGCGAGGGCGGCGACCAGCCGCTCCGATTTCGCGGCATCGATGATCGCCCCGCCCGGCATCTGCCCGATCAGGGCGACGATACCGCCGATCGACAGCACGAGGCCGATCTCGACCTGGGTCCATTTCTGGGTCGTCAGATAGACCGCGATGAAGGGACCGAATCCGGTCTGCACGTCGGCGAGGAAGAAGATGAACCAGTCCAGGCCGCGCAGGCTCTGGCGCGACGGCGCAGGAATGCCCGCGGCCGATGGCGCGGCGACGTCGTCCTGTTCGGCGCGGCCGTCACGATCTACATGGTTCGGCTTCCTCGACAACAGCACAGGCGGTCAGCCCTCCCGGCACCTCACTGGATCGCTTGCAGCGGTTGAAGGCTGCCGGACGCGCCGAGCACGACGATCGGCGTGTCTTCCTTGTATTCCGGCGCGGCCGCGACCTGCGCCTTGGTCAATTCCAGCGTGATGCTGTCCTTTTTGTTGGCAATCTTGCCGAAGCGCAATGCGTTCCAATCCACCACGATCTTGCGGCTGCCGACGCCGAGAAATCCGCCGAAATCGATGGCCGCGGCGCGGACATGGCCGCCGCGGTCGACGATGACGTCGACGATGCGTCCCATGTCCTCATCCGCGGCGCTACGCACGTCGCGGCCGAGCACGCCATGGGCCTCGCTCGCGCCGATGATGGTCACCGACGGCGGCGGCGCGGCGTCCTTCGGCGTGACCGGGACGGCCGAGGTCGGCGACGGTGCCGTCGGCGCTTTCGCCTCACTCTGCCCTGCAGGCGGCTCCTCTGCGGCGCGCGACGTGGCCACCGCCAGGCCCGCGACGATGGCTATGCCTAGGATCAACGCTCCGATCGCACGCATGACACTCTCCCTGCGCGCCGCTAGCGCGCCAGCACGATCGACACCTGGATCTGGCCGCGCGTGCGCAAGACTTCCAGCGCCACGTCGTCGCCGTGGCGGCTGACGCGAAGATCGACGCTAGATTCGCCTAGGCGCAGATCGCGCAGGATCACCTCGTTGAGGAACGCCGGCAGATGCGGGTTGCGCAGGCGAATCTCGCTGCGCGCCACGTCGAACTCGATGCCGAGCGCCGCCTCCAGCAGCGTGAACGGCGTCGCGCTGGCCCAGGCCTGCGGCGCGCAGGCGACCGGATAGAGCGTCGGGCCGCGCCGCTTCTCGCGCCGGAAGCCGCAGAACAATTCGGGCAACCGGCGCAGGTCCATATAGGTGGCGGCGTCGAACAGCCCCTTGAAGACATGCGCGACCGAATGCTTGAGGCCGTAGCGCGCGAGCCCGAGCGCGATCAGCGCGTTGTCGTGCGGCCAGATCGACCCGTCATGATAGGACATCGGGTTGTAGCGCACCTCGCCTTGCGCGACGGTGCGGATGCCCCAGCCCGAGAAGAAATGCGGCCGCATCAGATCGGCGGCGACAAGGCGGGCACGGTCCTCGCGGATCATGCCGCTGAACAGCACCTGGCCGGCGTTCGAGGTCCGTACCTTGCAGGGCCGCTTCCTGCCGTCGAGGGCGAGCGCATAGGTGCCGAGCTCCTCGCACCAGAATGCCTTCTCGAACCGCTCGGCCAGCGCCGTGGCTTCGGCCTCGAGCTTGCGCACGCGGTCCGGCTTGCCGAGCCGCTGCGCGCAACGCGCGGCGAGCAGCTTGGCGGCGTAGACGTAGCCCTGGACTTCGGCGAGCGCGATATTGCCTTCCGCAAGCTGGCCGTCGGCATGGAAGATCGCGTCGTAGGAATCCTTCCAACCCTGGTTGGCAAGTCCTTTCTCGGTGGCGCGCTGGTATTCGACGAAGCCGTCCTTATCAGGATCGCCGGGACCGTCGATCCAGGCCAGCCCCGCCTCGATCGCCGGCCATAGCTCGATCAAGGTCTTCTCGTCGCCGGTCCGTTCGACATAGCTTCCGGCGAGCAGGACGAACAGCGCGGTCGAATCGACGCTGCCGTAATATTGCGCGAACGGCACCTCGCGGAGCGCCGCCATCTCGCCGCCGCGCATCTCATGCAGGATCTTGCCGGGCGCGGCATCGGCGAGCGGATCTGTCGCCTTGGCCTGGAAATGCGCGAGCCGGCGCAAGACGCCCTTGGCGACGCGCGGATCGACCCACAGCATCTGGAGCGCGGTGATCAGGCCGTCGCGGCCGAACGTCGTCGAGTACCAGGGAATGCCGGCATAGGGATAACGCCCTTGCGGCGTCTCCGTCATCAGCATGTTGAGGTCAGCCATGGCCTGGCACAGCACCTCGTTGAAGATGTTGTTCGAGGTCTCGATGCTGGCGGCGCCCATCGTGGACTGGCGCATCTCCCGGCGATGGGCTAGCAGGCCCCTGAAAAAGCGTGCAGGCTTCTCCGCGACCGGCCGATTGCAGGATACGGCTACGAACAGCGATTTCGATTCATGCGGGTCCAGCTCGATCTGCCAGGTCGCGGCATTCACCGACAGCCGCGTCGGACGCGGGTCGAAATGCAGCCCCGTGGTGCGCTCGTTGTCGTCGAGACCGCGATATTCGAACAGCACGTCGGTCGGCCCAAGCAATTTGCTCGTGCCGGTCCCGCGCCGCGGGCGCCGCTCGCCGCGGACCTCGAACAGGTCCGCAAAGTCGTTGTCGAACAGCAGCGTCAGCTCGAAACTGGCCCGTCCGTCGCCATGGTTCTGCACGCCGATGCGCTGATAGGCCGTGCCGTGCCACAGGAAGATCGTGCGCACGATGTGCAGCAGGTCCTTCTGGAAGACGAGGCGGCCCTGACGATAGATGTCGGGATTGGTGAGATCGACGGTGAGCGCCGAATTGTCGTCGCGCAGGTTGGAGCCGAGCAGCAGCGGCTGGAGATCCTCGAGCACGAGCTCCAGCCGCGCCAGATAGCGGGTGTCGTAGTGAAACAGGCCGTCCGGCCCGCCGGCCGACGCGCCGATGTCGCCATGGCTGTCGAGCACGATGAAGGTGTCGTCATGTTTCAGGGACCGCCGCGGCCGCGCGGCGGGCCCCGTCATCGGAATGTAGAACGTCTGCTCCGCGACGGCCTCCACCGTCTGCGATACGGAGACGATCTTGGTTACGGCTTCGGCTGCCATGAGCTGCTCCCCTGCGGCTTGTTTCGAAACGCAACCAACGCGAACGCGACTGTTGGGTTTACGCGGCGAACTTCGCGAGCCGGCTCATCTCCTGCGTCACCAGCTCACGGTAGGGACCGTGACCCTGCATCAGTCGGTCGGGCGCGCCGTCCTCGATGATCTTACCGGCCCTCAGTACCACCACGCGGTCGAAATTGCGCAGCGTCGCCAGCCGATGCGCGATCGCGATCACCGTGCGGCCGCGCATCAGGCGCGACAGCGCCTCGCGGATGGCCTCCTCGGATTCGCTGTCGAGCGCGGCGGTCGCCTCGTCCAGCAGCAGGATCGGCGCATCCTTCAGGAAGGCGCGCGCGATCGCGATGCGCTGGCGCTGGCCGCCGGACATCTTGACGCCGCGGTCGCCGACCATGGTATCGAGGCCCTCGGGCAGGCTCTCGACGAAATCGCAGCGCGCCGCGATCGCCGCGCGCAGCACCTCGTCATCGGTCGCGTTGGGCCGACCATAGCGGATATTCTCGCGGATGGAACGGTGGAACAGGGAAATGTCCTGGGGCACCACGGAGATCGCCTCGCGCAGGCTCTGCTGCGTAACCTTCGAAATGTCCTGGCCGTCGATCGTGATGCTGCCCTCGTCGGTATCGTAGAAGCGCTGCAGCAGCGTGAACAGCGTGGACTTGCCGCCGCCAGACTGGCCGACCAGGCCGACGCGCTGGCCGGGCTGGAGCCGCAGGCTGAAGCGCTCGAAAATCTTCTCGCCGCCGGGATAGCCAAAGGTGACGTTATTGTACGCGATCGCGGCGCCGCTCTTGACCAGGGGTTCCGCCTCGGGGTGATCTCGCAATTCGTGCGGCACCAGCAGCGTGGCGATCGCCTCGGTCAGCCGCGCAACGTGCTGGGTGACGTCGACCAGCGCCACCGCGAGGTCGCGCGTCGCGCTCAGGATGGAGATGCCGAGCGTACAGACCAGCACCACGTCGCCGGTGGTCGCCTCGCCCTGCTGCCAGAGCGTGACTGCCCAGGCCATCAGCGCGATCGTCAGAAGCACGGTCACAGCGGCATGCAACAGTCGCAGCTTTTCCAGATAACGCAGGCTGCGGCTTCGCGCGGTCAGTTCCCGGCTCACGGTCGCGTCGAACCGCTCATGCTCGTGGCCGATACCGCAGAAGGCCCGCACCAGGGGCATGTTGCTGATGACGTCGATCATCTCGCCGTCGACCACGGCGGCCTTGTCGGCGAAGTCGTCATGCAGCGGCTTGCCCGCGGCGGCGAGGCGGAACATCGCAATCACCATGCCGCCGGCAATCACGGTCAGGCCAAGCGCCATATAAGGACTGACGGTTCCAATCAGGGCGATTGCCGCAATTGTGGCAATGCAGGGCGGCAACACGTTCCAGACGAACATGTTCTCAACCGTGAACACCGCGTTCGACGTCGCGGTGATACGGCTCGTCAGCATGCCGGGCATCCGGTCCGAGAAGTAACTGGGCGCGTGTCCGGTCAGATGACGAAATATGTCACGCCGTAAATCACCCGTGACACGAACGAAGGTGAAGCTCGCCGTCCAGCTCGCGATCCGCCACAGGAAGTTGTCAGCGGCGATCAGCGACATGAGTAAAATGAATGCCAGCCATACGCCGCCGCCTTGCGAAGGACCCGCAGACAAGGCGTCGACGAGGGATTTGACCCCGTATTGGGTGCCTACGGAGCAGGCAACCGCTGCGACAACCGCGGCCAGGATCACCAGATGCGATGTCATTCGCATCCGAAGATAGCGCAAGACAAAGGCAAATGGCCTGCGCGCGTATCCAGAAAGATGATCCATATGGCTATCGCCCCGTTTTGCTGATCTTCAAATTTGTTACTGATCGACTGAACATCGACCAGTTCGCCTCGGTTCCCGGGCAACGTCATCACGACATGCGGATGCGGACGATCTGCGAAGATGTGATGGCAGCATCGCGACGAACACCGGACGTGTCGAATAAGTAACGTTCGGAGGAAGGAACTTCGCAAGTGCGGGAACGTTCCCTTGGCTGGCATTGCCGGTGCCGACAAGCGGGGGCTTTCTACGATCATGATCGCACAAAGGAGATGGTGAGATGCGCATCGCGCAGGTTGCTCCGTTGACGGAGGCTGTTCCACCCAAGCTGTATGGCGGCACCGAGCGGGTGGTGCATTGGTTGACGGAAGAGCTGGTGGCCCTCGGGCACGACGTGACGCTTTTCGCCAGCGGCGACTCGCAGACATCAGCCAAGCTGGATGCGCTGTGGCCCAAGGCGCTCCGGCTCGACGGTTCCGTGCGTGATCCCAATGCACTGCACATGGTGCTGCTGGAGCGTGTGCGGCAAAAATGTGACGACGAGGAGTTCGACTTCCTCCACTTCCATCTCGACTATTATCCGTGGTCGTTGTTCCACCGCCAGCCGACGCCATTCCTGACCACGCTGCACGGCCGGCTCGACCTGCCGGAGCATCAGCCGGTGTTCAACACCTTCTCGAAGATGCCCGTCATTTCGATCTCCAATGCGCAGCGACGGCCGGTGCCGCAAGCAAACTGGGTGACGACGATTCATCACGGTCTTCCGGAGAATCTGCTGACGCCGAAGCCGGCGAAACAGGAATATCTCGCCGTGCTCGGCCGCATCGCGCCCGAGAAGGGCGTTGACCGCGCCATCAAGATCGCGACCCATTGCGGCATTCCGCTGAAGATCGCGGCCAAGGTCGATCGTGCCGATCAGGATTACTACGACGAGCTGATCCGGCCGATGATCGAGAATAATCCGCTGGTGGAGTTCATCGGCGAGATCAGCGATCACGAGAAGTCGGACTTTCTGAGCGGCGCGCTCGGCCTTCTGCTGCCGATCGACTGGCCGGAGCCGTTTGGCCTGGTGATGATCGAAGCCATGGCCTGCGGCACGCCGGTGGTCGCCTTCAACCGCGGCTCGGTGCCGGAGATCATCGACGAGGGGCTGACCGGCTTCGTCGTCGAGGACGTCCTGAGCGCAGCCGGCGTCGTCAATCGCCTTCCGCAACTCGACCGCACCGCGATCCGCAAGCAGTTCGAGACGCGTTTCACGGCGCGGCGAATGGCGCTGGATTACCTCGCCGCCTATCGCAGCCTCGCCGAGGAACAGTCGCCGCGGATCAAGCTGGTGAGCAGCGCGGAGTAGGCTAGCCACAAGCACAACTGTCGTCCCGGACAGGCGCGCCCTAAGCGCGCGCCGATCCGGGACCCATACTCCGCAGCATTAGTTTTGCGAAGACTCGGAGTTGCCAGCTCGCGAAAAAACGCAATCCTGTGGTTATGGGTCCCGGCTTTCGCCGGGACGACACCGGGATTGTTGCGAAAGCGCCTACCTCACCACCGCCCGCTTCGGCTCCACGATCTCGAACATGCGCGGGAATTCGTCCATCAGGCCCATCAGCTCGGCGAGCTTCATCGGGTTGCCAGATAGCTTGACCTTGCCGGCGGCGACCGCTTCCGGAAAGCTCGTCAGCTTGGCGATCACCTCGTCGAACGTTGCGCGCGCCAGCGTGAAGCTGGCATCGGCGCCCTCTGCCTGCACGCCCTCGGTATAGGTCAGCGCGCAGTTCTCCAGATTGAGCACGAAGGTCTCGCCGGTATCGGAAAAACTCCAGTTCAGCACGATGTGCTTGCCTTCCGCCTTCGGACCGTTGAGGCGGATGCCGAGCACGTCCCAGAGCTGCGAGGTGCGTAGCGCCGCCAGCGTCTCGCGCGGCATCGGCGGGCGCTCCGGCACCTTCGGCATGCCCTGGCGCAATTCCTGCGCACCGAACAGATAGGCGTTGCGCCAGGTCGCGCTTTCTGCGGCGTAGCCGAGCTGCTCCAGCGTGTCGGCCAGCAGACCGCGCGCCGCCGCATTGTCAGGCTCGGCGAAGACGAGATGGCCGAGCACTTGGGCGACAAAGCGGAATTCACCCTTGTCGAAATCCGCACGCGCCCGCGCGAGGATCGCATCCGCCCCGCCCATATACACGACGTACTTCTTGCCTGACTCCACCGGCGGCAGCGGATCGAGATTGACCGGGTTGGCGTCGTACCAGCCGAGATATTTCTGGTAGATCGCCTTCACATTGTGCCGGATGTGGCCGTAATAGCCGCGGCCGTGCCAGGCGCCTTCCAGGCTCTTCGGCAGCTGGATCGTCTCGGCGATCTCGGCCGCGGTGAGGCCGTGATTCATCAGGCGGATGGTCTGGTCATGCGCGAATTTGTAGAGATCGCGCTGCTGCCGGATCATCGTGCCGATGCGCTCAGCTCCCCACACCGGCCAATGATGCTGGCCGCACATCGCCTCCGCCTTGCCGTCCCAGAGCTGCAAGGCCTCGCCCAGATATTTTGACCAGGCCAGCGCGTCGCGCACGTCGGCACCACGGAACGGCAGCAGATTGTGGAAATTGTGCGTGCAGTTCTCGGCGAGGTTCAACAGCTTGTAGCGCGGGATGAAGAAATGCATCTCCGCCGGTGCTTCGCTGTTCGGCGCCATCTGGAATTCGAATTCGACGCCGTCGATGACGCGCCTGTCGCCGGTCGCCATGATCAAATCGGTCGGGCGCAGCAGAGCTACTGATCCTGCCGCCATCGACTTGCCGAGCCCGCAATCGACCTGCCCCCGCGCCCCCTTGGCGAGCAGCGGCCCGAACTGGTACTGCGCCCGGCGCAGCATCGCGGGGCCTGCGATGATATTCTCGGAGACGGCGTGCTCCATGAACAGGTTCGGAGCGATGATCGGCACGCGGCCGGTTGCGAGTGCGTCTTCCTCCAGCACGCCGCGCGCGCCGCCCCAATGATCGGTGTGGGTGTGGGTGAAGATCACGGCAGCAACGGGCTTCAGGCCGCGATGCGTAAAGTAAAGATCGAGCGCGGCCCGTGCCCCTTCGATCGAGGTCAGTGTGTCGACCACGATGACGCCGCTGTCGCCCTCGATCAGCGTCATGTTGGCGATGTCGAGCCCGCGCACCTGGTAGACACCGGGCACGACCTCGAACAGGCCGTGCTGCATGTTGAGCCGCGACTGCCGCCACAGGCTCGGATTGACCGTGGGCGGCGCCTGTTCGGTGGACAGAAAGCCGTAAAGCTCGAGGCTCCAGACCGTCCTCCCTTGCGGATTCGTGATCGCCGCGTTCTCGATCGTGCCGAGGAAGCCACGCGCGGCGTCGTCGAAATCCCGCGTGTCGGAAAACGGCAGCGCGTTCAGCATCGCCGTTTGCTGCGCGATGACGAACGGCGTCGCGTCCTTTGGCTCGCTGCTGGGTTCTGTCATGTTTGCTCCTCCCCGCCAGTTGCGCGGCATCTAACCGCATCTCGCAGGCGATTACTATCGCCGGCGGCAATACGGATGCTATCCCCTTCTCCCCTTGTGGGAGAAGGTGGCGCGAAGCGCCGGATGAGGGGTATCTCTCCGCTGGCGAGAGCGTCCGCGAGGATAGATACCCCTCACCCGTCTCGCCGCTGCGCGGCGAGCCACCCTCTCCCACAAGGGGGAGAGGGATTCAGAACTCGTGGCTACATCCCCAGCAATCGCGGCAGCCACAACGACAGACCCGGCCAGTACGTCACGACCACCAGGAATCCCAGCATCGTCAACAGCCATGGCCACACCGCGACCGTGAGCTCTGTGATCCCCATCTTGGCAATGCCTGATGCCACGTAGAGATTAAGGCCGACAGGCGGATGGCAGAGGCCGACCTCCATGTTGACGGTCATCAGGATGCCGAAATGGATCGGGTCGATGCCGAGCTTGATCGCGACCGGAAACAGGATCGGAGCCATGATCAGGATGATCGAGGACGGCTCCATCACGTTACCCGCCAGCAGCAGCAGCAGGTTGACGAGGAGCAGGAAGCCGATCCACCCCAGGCCCTGGTCGATCATCCATTGCGCCAACGCTTGCGGCACATTCTCGTAAGTCATCAGGAACGAGAACAGGACGGCGTTGGTGATGATGTAGAGCAGCATCGCCGAGAGATTCGCCGACGACAGCAGCACACGCGGCACATCGCTCAGCTTCAGGTCTTTATAGATGAACACGGCGACGATGAAGGCGTAGACCGCACTAACGGCGGCAGCTTCGGTCGGCGTGAACAGGCCGCTGTAGATGCCGCCGATCACGATCACGATCAGCAGGATGCCCCAGATCGACTTGCGGAAGGCATCGAAGCGCTCGCGCAGCGTTGCCTTCGGCATCCGCGGATAGTCGTTGCGCCAGGCCCGATAAAATGTGGTTGCGCCGAGAAGCGTGGCCAGGACCAATCCCGGCACGATGCCGGCAATGAACAGCTTGCCGACCGAGCTGTTGGTGGAGACGGCGTAGAGAACCATCGGGATCGACGGCGGAATCAGAATTCCGAGCGAGCCCGACGTCGTGATCACGCCCGCGCCGAACCGCTTCGGGAAGCCTTGCGCGACCATCGCCGGCAGGATCACCGAGCCGATCGCCACCACGGTCGCCGGCGACGAGCCGGAAATGGCGGCAAACAGCGCGCAGGCGACCACCCCCGACAGCGCGAGACCGCCGTACCAATGGCCGACCAGCGAGGTCGCGAAGGTGATCATCCGCCGCGCCACCCCGCCATGGGTCAGGAAGTTGCCGGCGAGGATGAAGAACGGGATCGCCATGATCTCGAAATTCTCGATGCCGGTGAACAGCTTCAGCGCCACCGATTCCGTGCGCACGTCGGTCAGCGTGAACATGAAGCTGAGCACGGTGAGACCGAGCGCGATCGAGATCGGCATGCCCGTCAGCATCAAGGAGAGCAGAAGCGCGAACACGATGAGGACGCGCAAGCCCTGCGGCAGCGTGATGACGTGGCCCGCATGCGCGAAGCACAGCGCGACGATCAGGACCGGCAGCAGCATCAGAATCCAGCCGAGCGGGCTGCGCTCGTCGCGGACGACCTGGCTATGCGTGACCGGCGCCGGATGCACCGGATCCGCCTCGACGCCCTCGACACCCGCCATGTCGTGATGCGGCAGCTCGCCGGTGCGATGGAAGGCCCAGGCGACCTGCAGGAAGCGGAAGCACATCAGGCCGGAGCCGAGCGGGATGGTGAGATACACCATCCACATCGGTGCTTCCAGATCGTTGGACTGCTGGCCGGTCTGCCACATCTGCCCGACGAACGCGGCGCCGAAATAGGCGACGATGGCGGTGAAGAGAGCGCCGCACAACAGACCGAAGGTGATGACGCGACGGCGCGATCCGCCGGGCAGGATGTTAACGAGCACGTCGACGCCGACATGGATGCCGGTCCGCACGCCGTAGGCGGCACCGAACTTCGCCATCCAGATGAACATGTAGATGCAGAGTTCCTGCGCCCAGGACAAATCGAGCGCGGCAAGCCAGACGAATGCCGCGCGCGCCGGGACGGCGAGGAAGGTCAGGTTGCGGGCTTCCGCCCATTTGGCGATGTCGATCGACAGCCCGGCGCCGTAGCGGTGCAGCACGGCGACGAAGATGAGCGACGTCGCAGCCGCGATCATCGTCGCGATCAGCCATTCCTCGAGATGATCGAGCACACGATTCAGCACACGCAGCAACTTCGTCCCCCCAGCATTGGCTCGTCCATTCAAGAGCGAAACGGCCGGGAGTGCGATCACCCCCGACCGTTGCTATTGTTCTTGTCAGGGCGCGGCCGTCAGTTCATCTTGACGTCGAGTTCCTTGGCGACAAGATCGAGCACTTCCTGCCCGACCCTGCCCTTTGCCCATTTGTAAGTCGGCTGCATCGCCTCCTGCCACGCCTTGCGATCGGCATCGGTCAGGTAATGCAGATTGGTCTTGCCTGTCTTCTTGATCTCGGCCAGCGCGTCCTCGTTTTCCTGGTGCGCGATCTGATTGGTGTAATCAGTCGCGTCCGCCATCGCCTTGTCGAGCTGGGTTCGGATATCGGGCGGCAGGCCAGACCAGAACTTTGAATTGACGATGACGGCATATTGCAGGTGCGCATGATAAGACACGGTGATGTCCTTCTGCACCTCGTAGAACTTCTGCGTCAAATAGTTCGATGCTGTGTTCTCGCAGCCGTCGACCACGCCGGTCTGCAGCGCCTGGTAGACTTCGGAGAACGCCATGATCTGTGGGATCGTGCCGACCAGGCGGAAATACTGGTCGGCGACCTTGGATCCGGAGATGCGGAACTTGAGGCCCTGGAAATCCGTCGGCTTTATCAGCGGACGGTTCGAGGAGACCATGTGGAAGCCGTTGTCCCAGTAAGCGAGCCCGGTGATGCCCTTGGCCTCGAGCTTCTGGAATAGCCACTTGCCGATCGTGCCCTTGATCGCGCTGGAATAGGTTTGGTCGTCCTTGAATAGCCAGGGCAGATCGAGCGCCTCGAACTCCTTGATGCCAAGAGGCGCGAATTTGGCGGTCGAAGGGGCAAGCATGTGCACGGAGCCGAGCTGCAGCGCCTCGATCTCCTCCTTGTCCTTATAAAGCGTGGAGTTCGGGTAGACTTCGACCTTGACCTTGCCGTCGGTGTATTTTTCGGCGAGCTCCTTGAACTTCAGCGCACCCTTCCCCTTCGGGGTGTCGTTGGCGACGACGTGGCTGAACTTGATGACGATCGGAGTTTGGGCCTGCGCAGCGGCAGGGGCCAGAATCAGCGCGGCCGCCGCGACCGCAAGAAGCAGTTTGCGCATCAAGACCTCCCAACAACCTCGACAAACCGGGTGCTTTTTTGTTTTCCGGTTTGAGTAGTGGCAGCAATCCGCAGGCCGAACAACTAGACCTAAGCCCAATTTGCCGCAGCCAAGCTATCTTGACGAGCGTTGTCTACGCAACCCGGCATCTGCTTCCGACCAGGGGAACGAGCGCTTATGTCGCATTGCGGCAGTGCATCAGCTCTTGCGCTGCGCGACCATGAAGAGGCGGCGGAACGGGAACAGGGTCTGCCCCGTCGCATTCTTCGGATAGGCCTTCGCAACCCGCGCGCCATAGGCGGCTTCGAATGCGATCTTCTCCTCGCCTGCGAGCACGTCGAGATAGCGCGTCAGCCAGGTCCCCTTGGTCCATTCCTTGACGGGGTTCTCGCCTTCGAGCACTTGCAGATATTCGGTCTCCCAGATGTCGATGTTGGCCGACATCGGCGCAAGAAGATCGTGATAGAACGCCGGCCCCTCGACCGGCGGCGGCGTGACGAGATGTTCGACCTTCGATCGCCACGGACCATCGAGCGCGGTCTCGCCGATCAGCACATGCGACGGCGCCAGAAAGTTGCGCGGCATTTGCACCGCAAGCATGCCGCTAGGCTTCACCTTCTCCATCACCGATGGAATCAGCGCCGCATGATTGGGCAGCCAGTGCAGTGCGGCATTAGAATAGATCAAGTCGTATTGCTTAGCGGGGCGCCAATGGCCGAGGTCCTCGTGGGACCATTCCACATCGGGTGCAGCCTTGCGGCCGGCGTCAACCATCTCGGCGGAGCCCTCGACGCCGGTCACGCTCGCCTCCGGCCAGCGCTCCTTGATGAGTTTTGTCACGTTGCCGGCGCCGGCGCCGAGATCAGCAATCTCGCGCGGGGCAAAATCCGGAATCCGCATCAAGAGGTCAACGGCGGGCCGGAGCCGGTGACCGGAGAATTTTAAGTATTGCTGCGGATCCCAGACCATCGTCCCAACGCCTTTTTCTTTTTCGTGTTTCCTTCAACGTCGCTCTTGGTTACCACTGCTCGTCCCGCTCAGGCAATTCGCAAGGCCCGCGGGACGGGCAGCAAGCGGACAGCAATTAAGCAAGAACCAAACAAGAGAGCGTGTCACCATGGACCTCGGGCTCAAATCGAAAACCGCTGTCGTCACCGGCGCGAGCATCGGCATCGGCCGCGCCATCGCCAAGGGCCTCGCCGCCGAGGGCGTGCGCGTGGTCGGCGTGGCGCGGCGCACCGATCTTCTCGTCGAGCTGGTGAAAGAGGTCGATGGCGGGCTGATCACGCCGCTGGAGCAGGACGTCATGGCCAAGGACGCGGCGGAGCGGATCGCGGCCTTTGCGGTGAAGGAGCTCGGCCATGTCGACATCCTCATCAACAATGCCGGCGGAAGCCGGCCGCTGCCGGTCGATGCCCCCGACAGCAAATGGGACGAGGCGATCGCGCTGAATTTCACCAGCTACCGCCGCATCGCGCATGCGTTGCTGCCGCAGATGATCGAACGCAAATGGGGCCGCATCGTCAACATCACCGGCAAGTCCGAGCCAGAAGGTCTCAACGCGGCGTTCGCCGCCAAGGCCGCCGTGCACGCCTGGGCCAAGGGCCTGTCGCGCGAGATCGGCGAGCACGGCATCACCATCAACTGCATCCCGCCCGGCCGCATCATGAGCGAGCAGATCCGCCGCAACTACGCGCCTGATTATCGCGAGCGCTTTGCGGAGGAAGAGATTCCGGTCGGCTATTGGGGCGAGCCGGAAGATCTGGCGGCACTGGCAGTATTTCTGGCCTCACCGGTGGCGCGCTACATCACGGGCACGGTGATCCCGGTGGATGGCGGCCTGCGGCGGTATCAGTTCTAGGGTTGGCCTCCAGAATCCACGGCCCGCGAACGCACGCCATGTCCGGTCTGCCGCCGGACCTCACGGTTTGACGTAGCTCCAACCCTGCTCCTGTAGCTCCATGACGCGGACGACGCCGGATTTGACGATCGTGGCCTGTGGAATCAGGCTTATGTCCTTGTTCTCCGCCTTGCGCATGTTTTCCTGCGTGTTGCCGCAGGCTTTAAAGGAGATTTCGGGATGGCTCATCGCGAGCACCTCGATGCGCGGCTTTACCGGCGAGGTGTCATCGCGCAGCATGTGAAGGCCGGGACCAAAGGTGACAACCTCGATCGACACCGGTTCACCGAGATCGCGATAGTATTGCGCGACGTTGCTCGCATTGTTGAGCGTGAGGTTCATCATAGCAGAGTCGTTGGAATTAACCTGCAGCACCAGCCGGTGCGGCTTTTTCGCGCTCTCGGTCTTTGTGGCCTGAGCCATCTTCGTGCTGTTCGGAGGATCCTGCCTGATCGCATGATTCTGCCGCGGCTTGCTCACCTGCTTCTGTCCACCCGGATGCTTTGGGTTGCTCGCCTGGCTCTTCTCGCGCGCCTGCGGGATCCACTGGTTGTCCTGCTGCGCCTGCGCGCTTGGTCCGACCAGAAGCCCTATCGTCAAGCCGCCGATGACTGCCATCACCAATTTTGGAGTGATCATCTCGTGTTTCCCATTTCCTGACCATCACCTACCCGGTCTGGCGACGGCATGTGGCCATTTGCATGCAGCCGCCATTTTCTTGCGCACGTTTTCGAATCCGCTGAGCAGGAATTGTCCGCCTTGCACCGGGCCAGTGCGGGTGAAAAGGCTCACAACGATTTGACCCTCGTCGGGTAGTGAGCTCAACAACTTTACGACGTCGCCTCCGAAAGCGACGCCGGAGCCGAACGACGGCGACGCTGCCGTGAATTGCATTGGCGTATCCGCATTCAGCCGAAAGGAGATGACGTATTCGCTGGCGCTGCGTGACAGCGCCGGTCCGGCGACTATGACTTCCGTGCGGCCTCTGCGGCAGTGGATTGCGAGCTGCATCGCGGCGCCATCCGAGCTGCCGACCGAAGTGGCGATGGCGGTGACGACCGGCAGATAATCGACTGGCGAAGTCGTCTCGCTGACGATCCAGTCAGTATCCCGGCTACTCCGACCGGACGGTGGAATCTTGCGCGATACGTCTTGCAGACATTCCAGCCGGGCTTGTCCCTCCATCGCCGAACAAGCCCTAAGTGTTTCCATGGGATCGGTCGTACTTTGCGCGTAGGCGATACCGCAGGCGACGTTGAAGGCGACAGCGAGCGGCGGAGCGGCAGTCTTCATGGCCTCGCCTGTACGCTGCGCGCTTTGCGATCCAGCCATTCCTGCGCGGCTTGGAAGCGGGTGAGACCCGGGACGGATGCCGCAAGATTGATCGACTGCCATTTCGGATCGAAGCCTGGTGCCTGCAGGCGGTCGATGCGCGAGAACAGGTACTCGACAAGGCGAGCCACGCGTTGGTAGCGATTGGAGCCCGGCGACCAGTTGAAAGCGACAAGCGCTGTCGGGACCGCGATGGTCGAGATCCGCTCACCCTGCTTGATCAGGTTGGGATACTCATTGGCGTCCAAGGTCGCGGGCAGATAATAGTCCTCGAACTTCTTGTCGTAACCGATCGGGAGGAACTTGAATCCAGCCTCCCAGCGGCCCTTTACGAAGGCATCGACGGGTTTCGAGGTGATGAACACCACGGCCGACATTTCGCCTTTGCGCATCTGTTCCAGGGCAACCTGATGCGGGATGAATGTCTTTTCGACATCGAGCCCGAGACGGCTGAAGATCAGTGGTCCTGAATAGGCGGCCGCGGTGCCCAGGGTGTTGAAGTTCACCTTCTTGCCGGCAAGATCCTGCAGGCTTGTGATTTCAGGCCGCACAAAAATGTGCAGCTCGGATGGGAAGAGATTGAGCAGATAGGTGATGCGGCTTTTGATCTGCGGTGCCTGAATCTTATACTCCTCGAACGCGTCGGAATTGATGATGGCAGTATCGACGCCGCGCAAATAGAGCAGCGCATTCAGATTGTCGGTTGCGCCCCGGGTGACGATCGGCAGGAGATGCAGGTCTGCTCCGTCGTCGACGACGCGAGCCATTTCTGCGGCGAGGCGGATCGGCGCGCCCTCGAGCAGGCCTCCGGCGAGCCCGACCGTCCAGGCGTTCATCCGGTCCTTTTCGCTCTCTTTCGGAAGCGGCCGTTGGTCGAATTGGGCATCGGCCTTTGCATTTCTCGCCGTTTGCGCTTCCAGGCAGGCCGTTTGAAGCATCATAGCGACCGGCACCAACCAAGTGAGCTGGAGCAACGAACGTGACTTTGGCGCCTTGTTCATGTCGTTCCCTTCCGGCTCAGCCACCGCAAGCTTTCGTCTCTCGGACTGCAAGGAGCCCATTCTCAGGGTCGCAACGCATCCAGCCGTTCCTTTGCTTCGCGAATACCGCCCCCGTATGCCTTCGCGTAGAGTTCGCGCGCCTT
The DNA here is from genome assembly GCF_002936975.1 of Bradyrhizobium sp. AC87j1. Lineage (NCBI taxonomy): Bacteria > Pseudomonadati > Pseudomonadota > Alphaproteobacteria > Hyphomicrobiales > Nitrobacteraceae > Bradyrhizobium > Bradyrhizobium sp. AC87j1. The sequence goes on along the minus strand of NZ_PTFE01000025.1, from coordinate 19,726 downwards.
GGCCGCTTCGCCGCGAGTTCCATAAGTACCCCAGGCGGATAGAACCGCCGGATCGTAGGTCTCGGCGAGCATGAAACTTGCCTGCGCAATGTCTTTCTCAGCCGCGAGCTCGAGTACAATGCGTGCTGCACCAATATTTCCCTGATCGAGCAGCGCCCTGGCACGCGGGATCAAACGGGCCTCCGCCTCGTTCTTGACTGCGGCGGTCGGTGGCGCCGCCACTTCCACGCTCCGCGTCGCCGGCGAGACCGGGGCGGCATTTGCTCGCTCGGCGAGGACGCGCTCATGGGTGGAGCGCCGTGCAAGGTCTCTCTCCCTGGCCTCGGTTTTGCTCAGCTCCTGTTTCAGCGACTGCCGCAGTTCACTGATCTCTCGTTCTGCTGCCTGTCTCTGCTGCCGGGTCGCATTTTCGGCCTCCCGAAATTGCACGTTGCGGGTTTCGATCTCCCGGCGCACTTCGGCAAGTTCGCTCTCCAGCGCAGCGGCGTGCGCCTGAGCCTCTTCGAGAGCGCGGCGTTGTTGATCGGCATCGACAGCTGCTGCCTGTGCTGCTTTGGCTTCCGTGACGAGAACGGCATTCTTTTCCTGCTCTTGCCGCAGGGACTGCCGCAGTTCCGCAATCTCCAGGCCCGCCGCCGGGCTTTGCTCCGCGGTCGCAGCTTCCGTCATAGGCAATTGGCGAGGCATTCCGGCGAGTTCGCTCGCGAGCGCCGCGGCGCGCGACTGGGCTTCGTGGCGTTCCTGCTCAGCGCTCGCCGCTGCTGCCTGTGCGGCGTTCACCTGCCTTGCGCGGACGGCGCTATTTTCCCGCTCGCGCTGCAGAGACTGCTCTAGATCTGCGATCTCCCGCTGCGCCGCCTCTCTCTGCTGCGCGGCCACATCCTCCGCCTTCCGCGATCCTGCGTCGCGGGCATCGATCTCGCGGCGGGATTCGGCAACTTCGTTCGCAAGCGCAGCGTTGCGCGCTTGCTCCTGTTGCAGCGACTGCCGCAACTCGTCCGCCGCAATTTTTGCCGCCTGCGCGTGCTGGACCGCCTCGTCAAGTTCCTTGCGCGCCCCGTCCAGTTCACTGGCGCGCGCATGACTGTGCAGAGCAGCTCGATCGGGCCATGGCTCAGGCTGTGCCATGCCTGCCGGCACCGTGTACGTCAGGGCTCCGCTCGCTTCGCGCTGAAAGAGCGCTTGCGACCCCGCCCCTATTTCCGGCCGTTGGTCGAAGCTGAGGGCACTCTCGCCGCCGATTTGCGTCGTTTCCGGAATCGCTCGTGCGCCGAAAGTGTCGAACACACCCAGTAAGGCCGCTCCAATCAGGATCGCGGGAAGCAAAATGACACCCGTTGCGAGCGGAATGCCCAATGGTCCGCCCTCTGGGTCAATGTCCTCAGCTTCGGGATACCAATGGGTCGGCTCGGCGTTGATTGGAGCGCCGTCTTTGGAGACCCATTTGCCTGCTGGAGGCGACCAGCGAGCGAGGTCAACAACCCCGGTCGCATCTTCCACCCAGATGTCTTCTCCGTCCCTGGGGGCAGTATCAATCGGTCGGCGCATCGATCACGCCTCTTTAGATAACGGCTAGAGCGGCGCGGTTGCTCCGCCTGTTTCGCAGTCCGGCATGGAAAAAATCCTTAGATCGAAATGACTTGGCAGGCACCATACCCACAATTAAATAATTAAATAAATTATATATTTTGAACCAAATCCGGAGTCAAATTAAATCAGCATGGTCCGGGAAAGGGGCGTCAAATCAGGCACGTCTGTTTCCTGTTGGCATCGTCTTCACTGCCCAGTCGGGTACGTTGCCGTCCACGGTAAACCAAAGCTCGTACATCGTATGGAATATGGGCAGGGCACGGCGAACATGCGAAGCTGACGTTTTCGCAGCGTCTCGGAGCTGAGGAGTAACCGATGCGCCTTGCATTGCCCTATTTGGGAATTGGCGTCTGCTTGTCTCTTGCGACCTGGCTGGCGGTGGGGCTTGTATTCGAGTGACGGTTTTCCACCACGAGCGTTGATCTCCACGTCACTTATTCCGCCTGTTTCTTACCAGCCGTCTTGCCGCGACCTCGCGCAATTTATCATTCGGGACTACCCGGCCACCCGGCCCCCTATTTCGTCAGCTTGGGCTCGCCTGCTAAGGCAATACAGTGCAGGAGGCGCCGGCAACAATGTCGGCGACAGCGCGCCGAGCATCTTCCTCGCCTTCAAAGGCGGCCAATCGTGCTCGCGAGGCGCGCGTCAGCATGACAGGCTTGCGGTTGTTTTGCGCCACGTGTCAACGTCGTCGCAACGGCGGATGTCGTCCTGTGCAACCCGGCACTCGCGCCCGTCTTTGGGAACGAGCGCTCATGTCGCATCGCGGCAATGCATCATCCGTTGCGCTGGGCGACCATGAAGAGACGGCGAAACGGGAACAGGGTCTGCCCCACCGCATTCGGATAGGCCTTGGCAACGCGGCGGCTTCGCACGCGATCTTCTCGTCACACGCGAGCATGTCGAGATAGCGCGTCAGCGGCGGCGTGTAGAATGGCAATAGAGAGACTGCCCTCAGACCCAAGCCGACCGCCTTTCCTTCAAACCCGCCAAGCCTGCCCAAAGCATCAGCGATGCAACGGCAAATCGGCATGGCCCCCCGCTCTATTCACCAGGGAACATGGTCTGCATCCCGCCGTTGCTCCAGCCCCACGGGAGGAAAGTTCATGTCCAAGACATTGCTCGCCGAGATCGCGAAGGAAATGGCCGACATCGACATCGCGATTCTTTCGACCCACACCGAGAACGGCGAAATCGCCAACCGTCCCATGAGCAACAACGGCGATGTCGCCTACGACGGCACGTCTTACTACTTCGCCTATGAACAGACCCGCACCGTATCGGACATCCAACAAAATCCGAAAGTCGCGCTCGGGTTTTCGTCGGAAGGGGGCCTCTTCTCGAAGGGAATCTACGTCGCCGTCGAGGGGGCGGCCGAACTGATCCGGGACAAGGCGGCTTTCCAACAGCACTGGACGAGCGATCTCGACAAATGGTTCGACCACGGCATCGATACGCCGGGCATCGTGCTGATCAAGGTCAAAGCCAACCGCATCACTTATTGGAAGGGCCGTGAAGAGGGTGAGGTTGCGCTCTGATCGGCTCCGTGACGGTGCGCCGATTCGTTGATTGGTTCTTCCGGAGCCGCGAAACAGGTGCCATCACCATCGCGCAGTGGCCGAATCTTCTTCTTTGGATCGTTATCGTTGCGGGCCTTCTGCTTTGGATCTGGCCTTCCGCAGGCAAAGTCAGCGCCGGCTTGACGATCGTCATGAAGGGCGGACTCGTCGTCTGGGGCGCCGACGAGGTCTTCCGCGGCGTGAATCCCTGGCGGCGCTGTCTCGGCGCTGCCGTAGTCGTCTATGAATTCATGACGCTTCTGCCGTGAATCCACGTACTTCAGTCCATCACCTGATCGGCACCGATCAGAAAACTTTCGGGGATCACGAGGTCAAGAGCCTTGGCGGGCTGGCCCGGGCAGCGGCACCGCGATTGGCCCGATATCGTAGGTCAGCGCTTGCCAAGCCGATACGTGGCCCGCCTTGATCGGCGGCGTCGCACGTTCACCGGCATCCAAGTCTTTTTCATCCAAGTCTTTTTCAGGATCGCTGGCACGTTAGCATCCTGCCAGCGTTTTGCCCGACGGGTCAACTTGATCGCAGCCGCGACTGCCGTTGCAATGCGGTTCGAAAATCCCTTGTCAATCAAGGAGACTTCTACTGTGCATGGGGTTGTTTTTCGACTTTTTGTCTTGGGCCCCGAGAAAAATGTGCACCGCTCACTCCGCCTGCAGGATCTCCGCAATCGCCGCCCCCGCCGCGATCGTGCCGAGCTTGCCGCCGACGTCCCGCGTCGCCCTGCCCTCGCCAATCGCCTTCGCCACCGCCGCCTCGATGGCGTGCCCGGCCTCTTCATAGCGGACCGCACCAGTCTTCTCGCCGTGCCAGGCCAGCAGCAGCGCGGTCGACAGGATCAACGAGACGGGATTGGCCACGTCCTGTCCGGCAATGTCGGGCGCGGAGCCGTGCGCGGCCTGCGCCATCGCGTAGCGCTCGCCGACATTGAGCGAGCCGCCGAGGCCGAGGCTCCCCGAAAGTTCGGCGGTAAGATCGGACAGGATGTCGCCGAACATGTTGGTGGACACGATGACGTCGAAACGATCGGGACTGCGCACCACGTGCGCCATCATGGCATCGACCAGGATGTCGTCGACGCTCAGTCCTGGATAGGCCTTCGCCGTCGCGCGGCAGATTTCGAGAAACATGCCGTCGCCGATCTTGAGCACATTGGCCTTGTGCACGATGGTAAGGTGCCTCTGCCGCTTCATGGCGAGCCGGCATGCGGCATGCGCGATGCGCTCGCAGCATAGGCGTGTGATCCTTCGCAGCGAGATCACCACATCAGGCGTGACCAGCATCTCGCCATTGCCCTGCTCCAGATTGCGGTCGGCGTAGAACCCCTCGGTATTCTCGCGGACCACGACAAGGTCGAAATCACCGAGGCGGCCGGGCCGCCCCGCATAGGTGCGCGCGGGCCTGATATTGGCGTAGAGGTCGAGGTTCTTGCGGAAGTACCTGGACGGATTGATCTCGCCATGCGCCTCGTCCTTGAAGTCGAACGTCGCGGTCGGACCCAGGATCAGACCGTCGGCGGCGCGGACGATGTCGAGCAGCTCGGGGCGCACGGTCGTGCCTGATAGCTTCAGGCTCGCATGCCCGACCGCGTGCTCCTCCAGGCGCAAATTAAGCTGGAAGCGCTCGGAGGCCGCGCGCAGCACGCCCGATGTCGCGGTCGTGATCTCGGGTCCAATGCCGTCACCGGGCAGAACGACGATTTGCATGGCGATCCCCTGATTTTTGCAGCAGCGGCGCGATCATAGGGCAGCGCGAGGCGGCATCGCCCCACCTTCACGCATACACAGCATGCAAGCATATGCCTGTGGAAGGCGGCCCCACCGTAGTACATGCGAAATGACCGACTTGAGCCGCGCCGCCGGAGCCACGCGCCAAAGCAATGACGATCACGTTACCTGCCGCCGCGCGCGAGCCCGACCACACCATCTCCGACGGCCTCCCCGCCACGCAGCGGCGCTGGGCGATCGCCGCGATCTTCACCGCGCTGGCGATGGCCTCGCTCGACACCGCGATCGCCAACATCGCCCTGCCCGCCATTGCCGCCGATCTGCATGTCTCGCCGGAGCAGTCGGTCTGGGTGGTCAATGTCTACCAGATCGCCCTGGTGGCGACGCTGCTGCCGTTGGGCGCGCTCGGCGAGATCGTCGGGCACCAACGCATTTATCTCGGCGGCCTCATCCTGTTCACCATCGCCTCGCTGCTCTGCGCGGTGGCCTGGTCGCTGGACAGCCTGCTGGTCGCGCGCACGCTGCAGGGGCTGGGTGCCAGCGGCATCATGAGCGTCAACACGGCGCTGGTGCGCTTCGTCTATCCCGGCCGTATGCTGGGCCGCGGTTTTGGCCACAACGCGCTGGTGGTCGCAACCGCCTTCACCTTCGGCCCCACGATCGCCTCCGCCATCCTGGCCATCGGCCCGTGGCCGTGGCTGTTCGCCGTCAACATCCCGTTCGGCCTCGTCGCGATCGGCATCGGCTTTGCGATGCTGCCGAAGACGCCGCGCGCCGATCACGGGTTCGACTTTCTCGGCGCGATCCTGGCGTCGGCCTGCCTCGGCCTGTTCATCACCGGCATCGGCAGTGCCGCGCATAATCTGTCGCCGGTGGTCGTGATCATCGAGCTGGTCACGGCCCTCGTGCTCGGCGTCATCCTGATGCGCCGTCACGCCGATCACCCGGCGCCGATGCTGCCGATCGACCTGTTCAGCCGGCCGATGTTCGCGCTGTCGGCCGCGACCGCAGTGTGCTCCTTCGCCGTGCAGGGCCTCGCCTTCGTCTCGCTGCCGTTCTATTTCGAGGACGTGCTCGGGCGCTCGCAGGTCGAGACCGGCTTCTTCATGACACCGTGGCCGCTGGTGGTCGGCATCATGGCGCCGATCGCGGGACGCCTGTCCGACCGCCACGCGGTCGGCCTGCTCGGCGGCATCGGCCTGGTGCTGCTCGGCCTCGGCATGGCGCTGCTTGCGACGCTTCCGGCCAACCCCGCCATTGCCGACATCATCTGGCGGATGGTGATCTGCGGCATGGGCTTCGGCTTCTTCCAGGCGCCGAACATGAAGGCGGTGATGTCAAGCGCGCCGCCGCATCGCAGCGGCAGCGCCTCAGGCATCGTCGCGACCGCGCGCCTGACGGGACAGACGACGGGTGCGGCCCTCGCGGCGCTCTGCTTCGCGCTCGCCGGCCACGACGGGGCAACCGTCGCGCTGGCGCTCGGCGCCGGCTTTGCCGCACTCGGCAGCGTGATGAGCTTCCTGCGGCTGGCGGTGAAGTAGACCGAACGCGCTGGCGGGCCTCATCGGCCGGCCCGCCTTCACGGAGCCTTCTGCGCGATGGGACGGCTCACGATTGCCGCGGCATCGAGCGGCTCGCATTTGATCGTCCGTGTCAGCTTTGGCGGGCCGTTCCAGCCCGCGGTCTCGCTCAGGGGCGCAAACGTGCCTCCTTGCGGCGCCAGAATGATCGGCTCCGACTTCAGACAGAGATCCGGAAATGCGAGGCCATGGCCGCCGCCTTGACTGAACCGCCCAACCAGCATCTGGGAGGCCTGCATCCGCGTCGCCGGCGAGGCCCGCATCGTGCGGTCGGGGTCGAACGCGCGGTAGCACGGCCAATCGGTGTGGTTCGCTTCGAACTCATAGACGATCCGGCATGCCGCGCCAGCCGATTTCACGAACGGCGCATCCGACGGCGCGACGGCATCGCGTTCGAAAACCAGGGTCTGCAGCGTCAACACTTCGGTCGTCGCGCGGGACACGTCCGGCTTGCCCGGTTCGATCGCTACTTCCCCACGCGAGAACACTAGCTTGGTCTTCGGTCGCGCCTCCCTGGTCTCCAGCACCAGCATCGGCCTCTCCGCCCACGAGCGGTCCAGGTCCACCTCACCGTTGCCCATCGTCAACAGCACATTGCCGACGGAAGGGTTGTCCCTCGCGAAATCGATCGTGCGAAGGTGCACGCTCGACTTCGACGCCTCAAGGCTCAGGAATCGCAAATCGTCCACCTTGCGCGTGATCGGCATCATCGGATCGAAGCGATCGTCGATGTTGAACCGGACGATCTTCTTCAGCTTGGCCGAGAGAGGCCCTTTGGCGGCGAGCGGTGGTGCAACGTCGATCACGAGCAGGGCGCCGTCGGGCGAAAAGCTGTTGCCGAAGGCGCGCTGCCAGGCGGCGGTCAGCAGCGAATCCGTCCGCTGATCGATGTCCCGCGCGAAATAAATCTGCTGTCCGGCGCGAACCAGTGGAAAGTTCTGAAATGCACCGAGCGCCGCGCCCTTGCGAACCTCCGGTTCGGGGAAGGTGACGCATTTGGACTGGTCGTCGCCTCCGGACTCCTCGACCTTCCTGGACGCAGAGCGGGAGCAGAAGCTCAGATGCTGCTCCTTTGTCTTCTGTGTGCTGATCGACGTCGCGTAGACGAGATCCGGACTTCCGGGCACTTCCATCGGAAGCGGAGAGGTCGCGAACATGTCGACCTCCACCCTGCTGAGCGACGGGCCCGCATCGACCGAGCAGAGATCCCGGGACGGCAGGGTATTGGTGAGAAGGCGCGCCGCATCGGCGCCCACGATACACGACATGCTGTCTTGCGGGTTGTTCCGGCTCATCCAGATCAGATGGTCCTTGCCCGCTCCGTCGACCAGGAGATGCGGCGCCGCGTGTCGACGGCGCGGCGGCAACCAGACCGGCATGGTCTCGGACAGCATGGGCTCGCGCTTGAGCAGCGCTTCCGGCAACCGCGTCACACCGACCGAGCGCAACTCAGCGCTGACGGCGTTGGGATCGGTCGTCCAGTCGAGGACGGGAACACTTGCGCAGGTGATGCAGGTCACCGCAAGATTGGAGCGGACGTTCTCGAACATGAGAATGACCTGATCGGGGTCGCTGCCGTATTTCGCCGGCGCCACCGCCTTGAACGGATGATCCACCACACGGCTGACCAGAAATCCGTTCGACCGCGACGGGTCCGAATCGAATTCGAAATAGGTCGATCGGTCCCAGCCGCGATAGGCGTCGTATCCGCCGAGGCTCACGCCCGCCAGAACCATCTTGGAGTCGGTCTGACAGCGCGCCGCGCTACTCTCCTGGCTGCCGTTTCGTATGTAGAGACAGAGTCGAAAAGCCGCGTTCTGCAGAATGCGGTCGCAATCGTTCTGGTTATAGCCGTAGGTCGCAAGGCCGTGGCGATAGCACAAGTCGTGAAAGACGCACGCCTGCCTGAAGCGCTGCAGGACGAGATGGCGCTTTTGGTTGGAATCCCTGCCGCCGTCGAAAAATATGTTGGCCCAGGGCGGCAGGCTGCAGTTCAAGCCCTCGCCGCTGCCACCGATGGTACTGACGACGTCCGGTCCCGATTGAAAGGCCGTGACGGTGGCGGGCATCTCACCGTCGGTGATGTCGTCGACGTTCTTGTAGATGGAGTCGGCGATGAAGGAAGGCAGATACACGAAGGCCAGCACCGCCACGACAATCAGCGCAACCGACCAGCGGATCACCTTCCTGAACATGGCCCACCCCATACCGCGCGGCCAGACGCCGAAATCGCGGCAGGCCCGGTGTCGTCCTGATGACGATCAGCTTGAGGTTGTCCTGCTGTCAAGCCGGGATCTCACACATGACAGCCAGTTTGATTGCCGACGGCGCACCGGGCAGCGGATCAAAGCGTCGGCGGTTCCATCGGCTCTCCGGATGTCAGGCCAGATGTCGAGCCTCGGTCGCGCCCGCAACCACGCCTGGATTCGGGATTTGCTCGTCCAGCGCCGCCAGGCGCGCGTCGATGGCGGCGATGACCTTGCGCGAGAACGGTCCGAGATGGGCATAGGCTGCGATCATTTGGACCGCAATGCGCGCGGATGTCGTGTCGCGCTTGGCGCAGTTCATGAAAGTTTGCCACAACGGTCCACGCGCCTCGGGAAGGGCGGTGACCACCTTGTGCACCGTCTCCATCGCACCGAGCTTGGCACGGATATCGCCTTCGGCGAGCTCGTGGCGCTGCCGGGACCGGTCGAGCAGCGTCATGAGGCGGTCGACGCGTCCTGAATAGGCAGCCGGGCTGTAGACGTGCTCCAGCACCCGCTTGTAGTCCGTCAGGATGTCGCGGAGCGGGCGCACCGGATCGAAATTGATTCCAGCCGTGCACTGATCGGCGCCGATGGTCGGCGCCACATCGTGGCCCGCGTGGAGCCGGCCTTCGCGCTCCAGGCGGCGCGTCAGCTGCGTGTTCGGCAAGGCATAGAGCAGTCCGACCATGCTGACGGGAATCGCCGCTTCCTCGATGAAATCGATCATGGCGTCCGCCATGGAGACCTTCTCATTGTCGAAGCCGACGATGAAGCCAGCGGTGACGAGCATGCCGGCGGCGTAGATCTTGTGGATGCTCTCGGCGATGTTGCGCCGCGTATTCTGCTTCTTCCGCATCGCGACCAGCGTTGCCGGATCCGGACTCTCGATACCGACGAAGATAGCGAAGAAATTCGCCGCCCCCATCAACTCCAATAGCTCGGGATCATCGGCCAGGTTGACCGAGGCTTCGGTCGACAATTCGAACGGATAGCCGTGGGTCCGCTGCCATTCTGCGAGTTTCGGCAGGAACTGCCGCAGCGACTTCTTGTTGCCGATGAAATTATCGTCGACGAAGTCGAGATGGCCGCGGTAGCCCATCTGATAGAGCCTCTCGAGCTCGACAAACATCTGCTCGATCGTCTTGGTCCGCGGCACGCGGCCATAGAGCTCGATGATGTCGCAGAACTCGCAGGTGAAGGGACAACCGCGCGAATACTGCACACCGAGATAGAGATAGTCCTCGAACTTGAGCAAGTCGAAACGCGGCACCGGCGTCTTGGTCACGTCCGCCTGGAATTTCGGTGCGGTAAAGGTGCCGGACCTCGCGCCACCCTCCCAGGCCGCAATGAATTCGTCGATGACGCTCTCGGCCTCACCGAGCACCCGGAAGTCGGCCCGCTCATAGATGTGGGGGCTTGAAGTCGGGTCGGGACCGCCCACGACCACCGGCTTGCCTGCGGCACGACAGAGCTCGATCAGGCGCAGCGTGTCGGCCTGCTGCGGCATCATCCCGCCGGTGAAGACGACATCGGCCCAGGCGAGATCCTCGTCGTTGAAGGGAGCCGTGTTGCAATCGATCAGCCGGACCGTCCAGCTTTCAGGCAGCATCGCGGCAACCGTGATCAGGCCCAAAGGAGCGGCCGGGCGCTTTACGCCCAATACCTTGCAGGATTCGCCAAAGGTCCAGAAGGACTCTGCCGAGAACAGCGGGTACAGCATTAGCACGTTGGGACTCGGCACGTTCATGGAACTCCTTGTGGCGTCGGCGCAGTGTATCAAAGCGCCTGCGTCTTGCACCCCGGCAAAAGGGACAAACTGTCGCCGTGGCCTCGACCGGCCATGGAACCGGCGTTCACAGCTGGGCGTCGCCTCAGACCCATGGATTGGCGCCCGCGGAAGGACGACCGAATCAACCATGATGGAGGACGAGACAAAACACCACCCTCCCTACAATCTTCCCTCGGCGGCGTAATTCTTCGCATTTCACCCCTCGGACTGTTGATTTGAACAGTTCCAGTTTGCCGGACACATTGCGCCCCTGAGTTCAATCGGTGGATTGGGCCAATCAGGGGACTGCGATGGCAAACCTAACAATCAACGGAAAAACCTTCACTCTCGACGTCGAGCCGGATACGCCGCTGCTCTGGGCGATTCGCGAGAATGCCGGCCTGACGGGCACCAAATACGGTTGCGGCATTGCACAATGCGGCGCCTGCACCGTGCACATCGAAGGCGTCGCCACCCGCTCCTGCGGCGTCTCGGTCAGCGAAGCCGAGGGCAAGAAGATCACCACCATCGAGGGGCTCGCCTCCGGGGATACGCTGCACAAGGTACAGGAGGCCTGGATCGCCCAGGACGTGCCGCAATGCGGCTATTGCCAGAGCGGCATGATCATGGCGGTGGCGGCGCTGCTGAGCGAGAAGCCGAAGCCGACCGACGCCGATATCGACGAGGCCATCACCAACATCTGCCGCTGCGGCACCTTCCAGCAGGTGCGCGAAGCGATCCACACGATCGCAAGCGCGTAAGGAAATCCCCCATGAATAAGCATATCTCGCCGCGGCTCAACCGCCGCGCCTTCGTCATCGGCACGGCCGCGGTCGGTGCCGGCCTCGCCATCGGCCTCGACCTCCCCTTCGGCGGCCCCGCCGTGGTCCGCGCGGCCGACGGCTCGCCCGAGATCGGCGCCTGGGTCGTGGTGAGGCCCGACGACGCCGTCGTGATTCGCATCGCCCGCTCCGAGATGGGCCAGGGCTCGCTCACCGGTCTCGCCCAGCTCGTCGCCGAGGAGCTCGAATGCGACTGGACCAAGGTCACGACCGAATATCCGACACCCGGCCAGAGCGTCGCCCGCAAGCGCGTCTGGGGCGATTTCTCGACCGGCGGCAGCCGCGGCATCCGCTCCTCGCAGGACTATGTCCGCAAGGGCGGCGCCACCGCGCGCGTGATGCTGATCCAGGCCGCCGCCGATGCATGGAAGGTGCCGGCCTCCGAATGCGCGGCCGCGAACAGCGTCATCACCCATACGCCGTCGGGCAAGACCACGACCTACGGCAAGGTCGCCGAGGCCGCCGCCAAGCTGACGCCGCCGGCCGAGGTCAAGCTGAAGGACCCGAAGGACTGGAAGCTGATCGGCAAGGGCGTGAAGCGGCTCGACACCGTCGACAAGACCAACGGCGCCATGATCTACGGCGCCGACATCAAGCTGCCGGGCATGCTGAATGCCGCGATCAAGGATTGCCCGGTGTTCGGCGGCAAGCTGAAGAGCTTTGACGAAGCCAAGATCGCCAGCATGAAAGGCGTCAAAAAAGTCGTCAAGGTCGGCGATACCGCGGTCGCGATCGTTGCCGACACCTGGTGGCACGCCAAGACCGCGCTGGAGGCGTTGCCGATCGTCTGGGACGAGGGCGACAACGCAAAAGTCTCCAGCGAGTCGATTGCCAAGTGGCTGGCTGAAGGCCTCAACAACGACCAGCCGGCCTATGTCGGCAACAAGAACGGCGACGCGAAAGCGGCGATTGCGAGCGCGGCGAAGAAGGTCGAGGCCATCTACAGCTATCCCTACCAGAACCACGCCACGATGGAGCCGATGAACGCCACCGCGCTCTACACCGCGGACAAATGCGAGGTCTGGTGCGGCACGCAGAATGGCGAGGCGGCGTTCGCGGCGGTGCTGGAGGCGTCCGGCCTGCCGGCGGACAAGTGCGACGTGCACAAGGTGATGTTAGGGGGCGGTTTCGGCCGGCGCGGCCAGACCGACTATGTCCGCCAAGCCGTGATGATCGCCAAAGAGATGCCGGGAACGCCGGTCAAGCTGTTGTGGTCGCGCGAAGAGGATATGGCGCATGGCAGGTATCACCCGATCACCCAGTGCAAGATGACCGGCGCGTTCGACGCCAACAACAATCTGGTCGCGCTGCACTACCGCCTGTCCGGGCAATCGATCCTGTTCTCGCTGCGCCCCGAAGCGCTGCAGAATGGCATGGATCCGGCCGCCTTCCAGGGCGTCGCCCAATCCGGCGAGGCCGCGTTCGGCTATTCGGTGCCGAACCTGCTGGTCGAGCACGCGATGCGCAACCCGCACGTTCCGCCCGGCTTCTGGCGCGGCGTCAACGTCAATCACAATGCGATCTACATGGAATGCTTCATGGACGAGCTGGCCCAGGCCGCAGGCCAGGACCCGCTCGAATTCCGCCGCAGGCTGATGGGCAACCATCCCAAGCATCTGGCGGTGCTCAATGCGGTCGCCGAGAAGATCGGCTGGACCACGCCGGCGCCGCAGGGCGTTTATCGCGGCATCGCCCAGGTCATGGGCTATGGCAGCTATGTCGCCGGCGCCGCCGAGATCTCGGTGACTGACGGCAGCAAGATCAAGGTGCATCGGATCGTCGCCTCCACCGACCCCGGCTACGTCGTCAATCCGGCGCAGGTGGAGCGGCAGATCGCGGGCTCCTTCGTCTATGGCCTCTCCGCGTTGTTCTACGGCGGCTGTACCGTCAAGGACGGCAAGATCGAGCAAACCAACTTCGACACCTACAATTCGATGCGCATCAACGAGATGCCGAAGGTGGAATCGGTGATGGTGCCGAGCGGCGGATTCTGGGGCGGTGTCGGCGAGCCGACCATCGGCGTCGCCGCGCCGGCGGTGCTCAACGCGTACTTCGCCGCGACCGGCAAGCGCATCCGCTCCGTGCCGCTGCGGGACCAGAATATCACCTTCGCCTAAAAGCAGCCGCGGCGGTCCTATCGGCCGCCGCGGCATTTTGCGGACAAGATTCATGAATGCGCCGGTGACACGGCGGAATGCCGTTCTCGGCATCACCGCCGCGGCCACATCGCTCGCCGTCCCCTCGATCCTGCGCGCGCAATCGGCAGGCCGCATCGTCGTGGTCGGCGGCGGCTTTGGCGGTGCGGCCTGCGCGCGGGCGCTCAAGCGCGCGCAGGCGGGCCTGCAGGTGACGCTGATCGAGCCGAACAAGACCTTCACGTCGTGCCCCTTCAGCAACGAGGTGATCGCCGGCCTGCGCGAGATCGAAGCGCAGCAGTTCGGCTATGACAGGCTCGCCGCCGAGGGCATCACCGTCGCCGCTCAGGCTGCTACGGCCGTCGACGCGCAAAAGCGCAGCGTGACGGCCGCCGATGGCGCCACGTTTGCCTACGATCGCCTCGTCCTTTCGCCCGGCATCGACTTCCATTTCGAAGCCCTGCCCGGCTATGACGACGCCGCATCGGAGAAGATGCCACACGCCTGGAAGGCCGGCGCGCAGACGCTGCTGCTGCGCCGGCAGCTGCAAGCGATGGCGGGCGGCGGTACGGTCGCGATCGCCGTCCCCGCCAATCCCTCGCGTTGCCCGCCGGCGCCTTACGAGCGTGCCAGCCTGATCGCGCATTATCTGAAGACGAACAAGCCACGCTCGAAAGTGCTGCTGCTCGACGCCAAGGACAATTTCTCCCAGCAGCGGCTGTTCGAGAAGGCGTGGAAGGAGCTCTACGGCGACATGATCGAGCGGATCGGCCTGTCGCAAGGCGGCCGCGCAACCTCGGTCGATCCTGCTACGAGGACCATCATCACAGAGTTCGGCAACTACACGCCAGATGTCGCCAATGTCATCCCGCCGCAGCGCGCGGGTCGTATTGCCGAGATCGCGGGGGTTGCGGACCACACCGGCTGGTGTCCGATCGATCCCGTGACCTTCGAGTCGAAGCTCGTCAAGAACATCCACGTCATCGGCGACGCCTGCCTCGGGGGCGGCATTCCAAAATCGGCATCGGCTGCAAGCGGGCAGGGCAAGGCGTGCGCCGCTGCCATCGTCGCTTTGCTCGCGGGCCGAGCACCCGAGACGCCACGGCTGACCGGCGTCTGCTACAACACCGTCGCGCCAGGCTATGGATTTTTGCTTGCAGGCAATTACCAGCCGAAAGGCGACATCTTTGCCGAGGTCGAAGGCGGGGCGACCAGCCCGGTCGATGCCCCGCGCGAATTGCGCGCCCGCGAGGCGACTGAAGCCGAGCGCTGGTTTCAAACCATCACGGCGGACACCTTTGGCTAAATCCTCCATCCATGGCGTGGCGCTGATCGCCGCCAGTCTCGCCTTCGTCAGCATTGCGCGCGCGGACGAACTCGCTTCCTACAAGGTAGCCGGCGACGGCATAGTGGAATCGCTCACGGGCACGCCAGGCGATGCCGTGCGCGGCCGCGCGCTGGTGCTGGCGCGCACTACGACCTGCATCCTCTGCCATTCCGGCCCCTTCCCGGAAACGCGGTTCCAGGGCGATCTCGCACCTGACCTCACCGGGGCCGGGAACCGATGGTCGGCGAGCCAGTTGCGGCTTCGGCTGGTCGATGCGTCGCGATTCAACGCTGAGACCATCATGCCGTCCTATTATCGCAATGACGACCTCGTGCGTGTCGGACGCAATTTCACCGGCAAGCCGATATTGTCGGCGGCGGAGATCGAGGACATCGTGGCTTTTCTTGCAACGCTTCGCGACTAGGACTGTTCATGCCAACCACGCGACGACAATTTTTGAGCCTCGCCGGAGGCGTCACCGCCGCCGGGACGATCCCGATCGTCACCCTGCGTCCGCTTCACGCGACGCCAGCGATGCTCAACACCGCGATCCGCAACGTCGTCGGCGAAGCGCCGATTCGCACCGGCAAGGTGAAGCTCGACATTCCGCCGCTGGTCGAGAACGGCAATACGGTGCCGGTGACGGTGAGCGTTGCGAGCCCGATGACCGCTGACGACCACGTCAAGAGCATCCACATCTTCAACGAGAAGAACCCGCAGCCGAACATCGGCAATTTCTATCTCGGCCCCTCCTCAGGCCGCGCCCAGGTCGCGACCCGCATCCGCCTCGCAGACACCCAGAAGGTGGTTGCGATCGCGCGCCTGTCCGACGACACGTTCTGGCAGGTCGCCGCCGACGTGGTCGTGACGCTGGCCGCCTGCACCGAGGAGATGAACTGATGGCCGCGCTCATCAACGTTCCCGCGAAGGCGAGACGCGGCGACGTCATCGAGATCCGCACGCTGACCTCGCACATTATGGAAACAGGCTTCCGCCACACTGTGGACGGCAAGCTGGTGCCGCGCGACATCATCACGAGCTTCACCTGCCGCTACAACGGCGCCGAGATCTTTCGCGCCGATCTGTTTCCGGCGATCGCGGCCAATCCTTATCTGTCGTTCTTCACGGTCGCCAAAGAAAGCGGCAAGTTCGAGTTCGAATGGATCGGCGACAACGGCTATTCGTCCACTGCGTCGGCGTCGATCACTGTCGAATGAGCGTCTGGCACGCGATAGCAGCAGCGGCCTTGTTCGCCGCGGCCCCAGCCCTGCTCGCCGGTGAAATCCCGCCCGATGCGCGCCGGTCTGGCTACTCCTTCATGGGCCCGGACACGCGCGCCATGCAGGATGACGACACCTCCAACCCGGGCATGCTGTTCGTGCTCGACGGCCAGTCGCTCTGGACGAAGAAGTCCGGCAGCGCCGAGAAGACCTGCGCGGATTGCCATGGCGATGCACGCAGCAGCATGAAGGGCGTTGCCGCACGCTACCCGGCCTTCGACAACGCGCTCAGTCGCCCCGTCACGCTCGACCAGCGCATCAATCTCTGCCGCGCCACTCATCAGCAGGCGTCGCCACTGCCTTACGAGAGCCGCGACCTGCTGGCGCTGTCCGCCTTCGTCGCCCACCAATCGCGCGGTGTCGCGATCACCGCCGGCGACGATCCGCAAGCAAAACCCTTCGTGGCGCAGGGCCGCGACCTCTTCATGCAGCGCGAGGGCCAGCTCAACCTCGCCTGCACCAATTGCCACGACGACAATTTCGACAAACACCTCGCCGGCGCGCCGATCACGCAAGGACAGCCGACCGGCTATCCGCTCTACCGCCTGGAGTGGCAAACGCTGGGATCGCTGGAGCGACGGCTGCGCAGCTGCATGAGCGGCGTCCGCGCCCAGGCCTATGATTACGGCTCGCCCGAGCTGGTCGTGCTCGAGCTTTATCTGATGTCGCGGGCACGCGGCTTGCCGATGGAAACGCCGGCCGTGCGGCCCTGAAACAAAAGCGGCCGGCACAGGCCGGCCGCTTCGCAGAAGTTCGTGCCGCCTCCTATTCCGCCGGTGCGGCGGACATCTCCGGATGCGTGGCATAGTGTTCGCCGGCGCCGAGCTTGCTGGCCGCGAACAGGCCGGCGGCCATCGCGGCGTAGGCGAGCGCGACAGCGGGCGTGACCCCGAATCCGCCGCCGATGCCGACGGCCTCGCCATGCATGAAGCCGAAATAGGTCAGGACCGCACCGACCAGCGCGAAGCCTGAGGCCTTCTCGAAGTCGCGCTCGATGATGAAGACGCCGATCGCGCCCAGGATGAGGCCCCCGAGAATGGAGCCGCCGCCCATCACCTCCAGGCCGTGGTAGAACACGCCCTGCTGCGGCAGCGCGGCGATCGCGGCAGCCTTCACCGCGTCGGCTTTGTCGGCCGCCATGCCGCCGACGGTTGCCGCCGCATTCATGGTCGAGCCCAGCATCGTGTCGATCTGCAGCTTGGCCCAGGCGGCCAGATGCGGCGTCAGCGCCAGCACGATCGCGGGCGCGTGCTTGACCGGCGTGGTCTGAAACGCCTGCGCTCCGATCAGCATGCCGATGTAGAGCAGGATCGGCGAGATCGCGACCACGGGCACGAGTGCCAGCAGCACCGAGATGATGCCGAACCAGGCCAGCACGATCACCATGATGCCGGTTGCGGCGGAGTAGCCGATGCGGCCGCCCATCGCTTTCCAGCCGGGATGGCCGATATAGACGGCATTGATGAAGGGATTGCCCATCAGGCAGCCGATCAGGCTGACGACGCCGTCGGCCGTGAGCACCCGCGTGGTCGGATATTCGTCGCCGGCGGCTTCCGCACTCTCGACATTGTCCATGGCTTCGACGAGGTCATAGATGCCGAACGGAATGGCGGTGACCAGGATGATGCCGAGGAATTCGAAGCCGGAGAAGACGTAGCCCACGGCGGGAATCGGCACCGAGAAGCCGAAATTTGCGAAGGCATCGCCGACGCCTTTTACGCTCAAGCCGCCGAGACCGAGACCGAACAGGTTCGAACCCCAGGCGATGATCATGCCGACGGCAATCGCGACAAGACCGGCGGGAATGCCGCGCGGATATTTCACGCCGCCGAACCAGCTCACCAGGATGATGGCGAAGCAGACGAGACCAATCTGCGGCGTCATATACATCTCCAGCGCTGGCCGCATCGAGATGAAGGTGACGGAAACGCCGGCAAGCGTGCCGAGCAGCGCTGCGCGCGGAGTGATCTTGCGGATGAACGGCGCTATGAAACCGCCGATCATGAGAATGAAGCTCTGGAAGAACACCCAGACCAGGCCGGCCGACCACCCCTTAAGGGGGTCACCCGTCTTCAGCGTGATCGGCAGCATGATCACGAAGGTGACGATGAACATGTGCGGCACGCTGACGCCCGAGGGCAACGCGCAGACGTCGTTGCGGCCGGTCTTCTGCGCCAGACGATAGGCGAGGTAGGCGTAGTAGAAGGTCGAGAGGCACATCATCAGCCCGAGCGCGGGCAGGATGCGGCCGAACACCAGGCTGTCCGGCATCTTCAAAACGAAACGCAGGAGCCCCGTGAGCACCAGCATGTTGACGAGGATGTTGGTGCCGAAGCCGAAAAACGCGTTCCAGTCGCCCGATGTCCATAGTGCCGGCCTGAACTCGGACGTATTGATCTCAGACTTGCCGATCGTCCCCGTCAATGTGCTCATGACAATACCCCTGTGTGGTCGAAACCTTCATTGCCTCCAGAACCGCGGCCGAGGTTGCGACCCAGCCGAAGATGCCGCCCTGGGCCTTGATCATCTTCAGGCCCATCTCGTGAAACTCGGGGAAGTAGGACGCGCAGCCGTCCGACATGACGACGCAGCGGTAGCCGCGGTCATTGGCTTCGCGCACCGTGGTGTTGACGCACACCTCGGTCGTGACGCCGCACACCAGCAAATTCTCAATGCCGTATTTCTCCAGCACGTCGGAGAGCTCAGTGGCGTAGAACGCGCCTTTGCCGGGCTTGTCGATCACGATCTCGCTGTCGAGCGGATAGAGCTCGGGAATGATGTCGTGACCGGCCTCGCCGCGAATGAGGATGCGGCCCATCGGACCGGGGTCGCCAATGCGCAAAGACGGCGCGCCGCGTTCGACTTTCGCCGGCGGCGCGTCGGAGAGATCGGGCAGATGGCCCTCGCGGGTGTGGATCACCAGCATGCCGGTGTCGCGCGCCGCCGTCAGCACGGTGCCGATCGGCTTCACCGCGCGCGCAAGCTGGCTGACGTCGTTGCCGAGCGTCTCGCCGAAGCCGCCGGGCTCCATGAAGTCGCGCTGCATGTCGATGATGAGAAGTGCGGTGCTCGGCCAGTCGAGCTTGATGGGCTCGGGCTCGGCGCTGATGACGCCCAATGTCGACTTGCTCGAGTCCAGCATGACGCCCGCCCCTCGCGAGAACTCTCCTTGCCGGAGTTCTGCAAGCGCCGTGCCATTGTGTACAATTGCGATGGAGCGTGAGCGGCGAGAGAATTTGAAGTGCGCTCAGACGGTTAGGACGCAGATCGACGTCTGCTCATTCCCTGTGCGACGGCTTCGCGAAGAGCATTTGCCTAAGGGATGAGCGGCCGATTGGCAGCATTCTTCCCTTCTCCCCTTGTGGGCCTGTTGCGTTATCGGCTTTTGAAGTTGAGGACGGCAGGAGAAGGGCCGTGGTTACGGCAATTGCCAGCCAAGTCTGTAGTGGTCGCCCTCGGCGGGCGGCTCAGGCCGCGATCGTGGCCCACCGCCTCATGTTGAAGGCGATCGAGGCGAGCAGGACCTGCCCGCTTGCCTTCATCAGACCAACGTAGCGGATGCAAGTCAGTCGCATGCGGCGTTTGAGAGTGGCGAAGGTGGTCTCAACCTGGGCTCGTCGGCGCGCGATGAGGCGGTTGTAGCGTTTGAGCCTT
>NZ_PTFE01000260.1:0-907 GCF_002936975.1 Bradyrhizobium sp. AC87j1 | reverse complement strand
ACGATGCCAAACGTCTGGCTGCCGACTTGCGTCACCACGATGAAGCCGTTCTCGGGATCCGAGGCCGCGCCGTCGTCGATCTTCAAGAGCTTCTTCAGATGGATCAGCGGCAGCAGCTTGTTGCGCAGGCGCAGCACCGCGGTGTCCTTGATGCGCTCGATGCGGTGCTCCGAGTTGGCGCGGGCACGCACCAGCTCGACCACCGAGAGCTGCGGGATCGCAAAGCGATCGCCGGCGGCCTCGACGATCAGGGCCGAGACGATCGCCAAGGTCAGCGGGATCTTGATGGTGACAGAGGAGCCCTCGCCGACCACCGACTTGATGTCGATGGTGCCGCCGATCTGGTCGATATTGGTGCGCACCACGTCCATGCCGACGCCGCGGCCGGAGACCGAGGTGATGGCGGCTGCGGTGGAGAAGCCGGGCGCGAAGATGAACTTGTGGATCTGGGCTTCGCTCATCTTCTCGAGCTCGGCCTCGGTGGCGAGACCTGAGGAGATCGCCTTGGCCTTGATCTTCTCGGTGTTGAGGCCGCGGCCGTTGTCGGCGATGCAGATGATGATGTGGCCGCCCTCGTGATAGGCGGACAGGCGGATGGTGCCCTGCTCGCCCTTGCCGCTGGCGAGGCGCTCGGCGGGGGTCTCCAGGCCGTGATCGGCGGAGTTGCGCACCATGTGGGTGAGCGGGTCCTTGATCAGATCGAGCACCTGGCGGTCGAGCTCGGTGTCGGCGCCGTGCATCTCCAATTCGATCTGCTTGCCGAGTTCGCTCGAGAGGTCCCGGACGATGCGGGGCAGCTTCTGCCAGGCATTGCCGATCGGCTGCATGCGCGTCTTCATGACGCCCTCCTGCAGCTCGGCGGTGACGTTGGACAGGCGCTGCAGCGGCACCTTGAACTCGGTGTCCT
>NZ_PTFE01000259.1:0-929 GCF_002936975.1 Bradyrhizobium sp. AC87j1 | reverse complement strand
TTGTAGACCGGTCGCCAGGCATCGAAGGCGCGCTGGACTTCCGAGAGGGTGCGGAAGCGCCGCATGGCAAAAACCTCGGCCTTCAGGGTGCGATGGAAGCGCTCGTTCTTGCCGCGCGCCTGCGGATGACAGGGCCTGGCGTGCACCACCCTGACACCGAGCTTGAGCAGCCACACCTTCAACCCGGTCCAACGAACGCCGGACGTATCGCCCCAGGGTGAGCCGTTGTCGGTGTAGAAAGCCTCCGGCAGGCCGTAGCAGCGGAACGTCGTCGTCAGGTGATCCTGCACGGTAAGACGCTGCTCGTCGGCGCAGGCCTTCAAGCACAGGACATAGCGCGAGTGATCGTCGACAACGGTCAGCGGATGGCATCGCGTCCCGTTGGCGAGCGGCAGGTGACCCTTGAAGTCCATCTGCCACAGCAGGTTAGGAGCTTCCTTCTCGAAGCGATGCCCCGGATTGGGCGGTGCATTCTCGCTCGGTTTGACCCGACCGTTCCGACACAGGATCTGGTGCACCGTTGACGGCACCGGCACCGTCTGCCCGCTCCGCTTCAGGCAGTGGGCGATCTTCCGCGCTCCCCAAGCCGGATGCTTGTCCCGTACGGCCAGCACTTGCGCCTCGACCGCAGCCTCACTGCGTTTGGGCATCGCATGCGGGCAACGGGAGCGGTCGGCCAGCTCCCGATCGCCGGCCTGCCAGCGCCGCAACCATTTGTAGCCGACGTCAGGGCTGATGTTGAACCGCCGGCACAGCTCGCGCCGATTGGCGCCTTCCTGCAAAGCCAGCCGCACGAACTCCTGGCGCTGATCCATTGCTGACATCTCACTCCACGGCATGGACGGCCTCCCGAATCGGACCAATCCAGCCAATGTTGATGTGTCAGCTATGTCTCCGAACACCCGTCAGTGATCTGTCCGGGCTAAACA
>NZ_PTFE01000258.1:0-967 GCF_002936975.1 Bradyrhizobium sp. AC87j1 | reverse complement strand
CGGACGATGCGGGGCAGCTTCTGCCAGGCATTGCCGATCGGCTGCATGCGCGTCTTCATGACGCCCTCCTGCAGCTCGGCGGTGACGTTGGACAGGCGCTGCAGCGGCACCTTGAACTCGGTGTCCTCGTTGCGGCGGGAGATCTCCAGCAGCTGGTTGCGGGTCAGCACCAACTCGGAGACCATGGTCATCAGATGCTCCAGCGTATCCACGTTGACGCGGATCGACTGGTTGGCGATGCGGTCGCCTTCGCTGGCGCCCTCGTCGGCCATCGACTTCTTCGGCGCGGCCTTCTCCTTGGCGGGCTTCGCTTCCTTGGCCACTTCCTTAACAACAGGCGCGGGCGCTTCAGCAGCCGGCTCAGCCTTGGCAACGGGCGCGGGCGTCGGCGCTTCGATCGCGGTCTCGCGGAAGGCGCGCTCGAGCTCGTCGAGCGACACTTCGCCCGGACGCAATGGGCGCTCCAGGGTCTGGTCGATCAGCGATCCCTGCGTCATCTCCTTAGCCAGCGCAGCAGCGGCAACCGGGGCTTCCGGCACCAGCGGCGGAGCTTCGGCAACGGGAGCTGCACCGGCCGCCATAGCGGCCATGCCCTGCTCGACCATCGCTTCCAGCTTGTCGATGAGGTCGCGATCGGTCCCCTCCGGCTCGGCTTCGGTGGCTTCGAGGCCTGCGAGGATTTCCTTGATGCGGTCGATCGAGGACAGGATCACCGTCACCGCCTGCCCGGTCACCGGCATGCCGTCACGGAATTTGCCCATCAACGTCTCGCCGGCATGCGCCAGCGCTTCAAGCCGCGGCAATCCGAGGAAGCCGCAGGTGCCCTTGATGGTGTGGACCAGGCGGAAGATGTTATCCAGGATCTTGGCGTTGTTCGGCTCCTGTTCGAACTTCACCAACTGGTTGTCGACGGTGTCCAGGCTCTCGCTGGTCTCCGTCAAAAACTCCCGCAACAGATCATCCATGA
>NZ_PTFE01000257.1:0-999 GCF_002936975.1 Bradyrhizobium sp. AC87j1 | reverse complement strand
TGGGTCCCTGTGTCTTGGAAGTCTGTCAGGATGGGGTTGGGCGGGAAGCCGTTGGGTCCTTGGCGCTTGACGCCGTGAGCCGGCTCGGTCTCCCGCCCGTTCCATTACCAACCTGAACAGTTGCACGAGGCTGCGCCAACAGACCTCGCATCACAGGGACAGGCACCGTGATCATACCCGCTCGTTGCGTCGGAATCGACGTCTCCAAACAACACCTCGATATCTTCGATGACGGTTTAGGCGTGCCGGAGCGCATCGCCAACGCGCCGCAGGCCATCACACAGATCGCGGCGCGTTGGCGATGCAACGTGCTGGTCGTCTTCGAGGCCACGGGTGTCTATGACCTCGAGCTTCGCGAGGCGCTGAGTCTGGCTGGCATCCGTTTCGCCCGGATCAACCCGGCCCGAGCTCGCGATTTCGCTCGCGCCAGCGGGCAGCTCGCCAAGACCGATCCGATCGACGCGCGAATGCTGGCAGCTTTTGCCCGGGCCATGCAGCCGGCCAGCGAGCAGGCTGCCAATCCCGCCCGCAATGCCTTGGCGAGGCTTGCAAAACGGCGAGATCAGCTGGTTCTCATGCGCGCGCAGGAGAAGAACCGACGCAGTGAAGTCGACGACCGGGCCATGGCCGAACGCATCAGCCGCCTCATCGAGGTCCTTGACGGCGAGATTGCCGAGATCGAAGCCGACATCAAGGCACTAACAAAGGCCGAGCCGGAGATCGCAGACGATGCGCGGTTGATGCGCTCAGTGCCTGGTGTGGGTCCCGTGGCTTGCATGCAGCTCATCGCGAAGATGCCGGAACTCGGACACGTCGGAGCCAAGCAGATCGCGGCGCTCGCCGGCCTTGCCCCCTTCAACGTCGACAGCGGCGCCTTCCGTGGCAAACGCAAGATCGCCGGCGGTCGAAAGCGCGTTCGCGACGCTCTCTACATGGCTGCTCTCAACGCGGTTCGACGGGCCGATCCGTTCAAGGCCTTCTATGAAAGATTGCGACAGG
>NZ_PTFE01000256.1:0-1050 GCF_002936975.1 Bradyrhizobium sp. AC87j1 | reverse complement strand
CTGAAATGGACCCCCGATTTTGGGACCACGTGCTTAGTTGGAAGGGGCTGCTCCGTTTGATAGACGGAGGGCATGATGACGAAGAAGACACGACGGAAGCTCGACGCGGCGCTGAAGGCAAAGATTGCGCTGGAAGCGGTGCGGGAGCAGGCGACGGTGGCCGATCTGGCCCAGCGCTATGAGGTTCACCCGAACCAGATCTATGCCTGGAAGAAGCAACTGCTGGACCAAGCGGCCCGGGCTTTTGACGCAGGTGTCGGGCGGGAGAGCGAGGAAACGCGCGAACGCGAGATCGAGAAGCTGCATGCCAAGATTGGACAACTGACAGTCGAGCGTGATTTTTTAGCACGGAGGTCCGGAAGATGAGCACGCCGGACCGTCGAGGAATGCTCGATCGCGCCGACATGGCGCTGTCGATTCGCCGGCAATGCATGTTGCTTGGCATCGCGCGCTCCGGGGTCTACCGGCCGCCACGGCCGGCCAACGACAACGACCTTGCCCTGATGCAGCGCCTCGACGAGCTGTTCACCGCCTGGCCGTTCCTAGGCTCACGGCGAATGACCGCGATGCTGAAGGCTGAGGGGCTTCAGGTCAATCGCAAGCGCGTGCAGCGGGGGCATCGCGGCGCTGGGACCGAAGCCGAACACGACGAAGCCGGCGCCGGGCCAGAAGATCTGTCCCTACCTGCTGCGCAACATGACGATCGACCGGCCGAACCAGGTGTGGGCGGCCGACATTACCTATCTGCCCGTCGGCCGCGGCTTTCTTTATCTCGTCGCCATCATCGACTGGGCGAGCCGTGCGGTTCTGGCGTGGCGCCTGTCGAACACGATGGACGTCTCGTTCTGCGTGGCGGCCCTGGACGAGGCGCTAGCGAAGTACGGCACGCCGGAGATCTTCAATACCGACCAGGGCAGCCAGTTCACCAGCGTGGCCTTCACCGGCGCGCTGGCGGCCGCAAAGATCAAGATCTCCATGGATGGCCGCGGTCGTTGGATGGACAACGTCTTCATCGAGCGGCTGTGGCGGTCGCTCAAGCATGAGGACATA
>NZ_PTFE01000255.1:0-1083 GCF_002936975.1 Bradyrhizobium sp. AC87j1 | reverse complement strand
CCCCGGCCTCATGCTCCTTCAGCACCGCAATAATCTGCTCTTCCGTGAACCGTGCTCGCTTCATCTGTCCGTCCTTCTTCGGGGCGGACTCTAACTCCTTCTGGAGGAAATACTCGGTGGCAGGTCAAAGTATCTCAAGCAATCATATTGGATTTCGTGAGCGACGTGACTGGAATGCGTGCTGACAATTAGCTGTGTCCTCAGCAAAGTGCTGGAACGTAAATCCTCATGCGCCCGGAGGACATCGTACGCTTTCTTGATGAATACTTGTTGGACTTGCGCGTGCAGGTGCGCTTCCGGCTCTTCAACGAGCACGAGATGCAAGGGCTCGAACTCGGTCGCGTCGGGGTCACGTGCAGCCTTGCCAACGCGCATCCACGCGTCGCGAAAACTCATCAGGCGGAAAATCATGGAGATAAGGTTTTGATAGCCGAGGCCGTTGTTCGCCTCCGGCAACCTTGCGATCGGTACCAGTTCGCCGCCTTCGCGCACCACATCGACTTCGAAGGTAATCGCGGTCTGATGGTTCAGACCGTCTACAGGGTGTATTCGGGTCGCTACCCGCGGCTTGGGATCCGTGACCCCGGGGTATCCGAGCCCTTCGACCTCCATGAAGGCGGCTTTGAAGCTTTCGGTGAGGCGGAGGTCGAACGCTTGCTGGGCGGCTTCGATCGCTCGAAGCGCATCCAGATCGCTCGCTTCCGGGTATTCAGAAGGATCGAGATGCGTTCGATAATAGGCCCGCAGCTGCTCGGACAGGCGTCCTGGCGAGCGGGTCGCAGGACCGTCTTCGTCCTCTCGCTCATTCTGCGCGCCGCCAAATCCTCGCTGAGCGTTGATCTCGTTTACTCGTATCAGGCCCGCGAGCGGATCTCCGTCGAGCGCGGGAACGAGCGGCGCGAGCAGCTGAGCAGCGAGCTATGCGGGAAACTGGGTGATGACGGAATGAGATAGGTGGCGTATCGAGGCGGGTGTCGAGCCTGCCAGAACCTCACATGAGAGCGATACGCCATGAACGAGCATAGCAACGTTGTCCCACTGCGTCAGCCCGATGAGATCGACGATCCACTGACGAATGTTTTG
>NZ_PTFE01000254.1:0-1084 GCF_002936975.1 Bradyrhizobium sp. AC87j1 | reverse complement strand
CGATCTGGTGTTCAGGTTGGTAATGGAACGGGCGGGAGACCGAGCCGGCTCACGGCGTCAAGCGCCAAGGACCCAACGGCTTCCCGCCCAACCCCATCCTGACAGACTTCCAAGACACAGGGACCCAGAAACCAACACCGGACGATGCCGTGAGATGGGCCCCGGCTCTGCAGCGCACCGCACCGGACGATGCTTCGCATCGCCGGGGCGCTGCACTGCGTCCGGGGCACGAGAGCGTGGCTTGAGCCCGGAACCTCGGAACGCTAGCCTTCCCGCATGGACGCCAACGCCGCCCCCACCCGTTCCATCGCCGCACCGCTGCGTGCCGCGTGGACGGCCGGCCGCCACGCGCTGTCGCGCGCGGCACGGCTCGCGCTCGACATCGCGTTGCCGACGCAGTGCGTATCCTGCCGCGAACCGGTCGAGGGCGAGGGCGTTTGCGCTTCGTGCTGGGCGCGGCTGTCATTCATCGAGCGGCCCTATTGCCCGCGGCTCGGCATTCCCTTCGTCTATGACCCCGGCCCCGACATGCTGTCGATGGAAGCGATCGCGAGCCCGCCGGCCTACCAGCGGGCCCGCGCGGCCGTGCGCTATGACGACGTCGCGCGCACGCTGGTGCATGCGCTGAAATACCAGGACCGCACCGATTTGGCGCCCGCCATGGGCCGCTGGATGGCGCGCGCGGGCGGCGAGCTGCTGGCAGGGGCCGACATGCTGGTGCCGGTGCCCCTGCATTGGCGGCGGGCCTGGCGCCGTCGCTACAACCAGTCCGGCGCCCTGGCGCAGATCATCGAGCGGCAGAGCGGGGTCAAGGCGAGGGCTGAGGTGCTGCGCCGGGTGCGCGCCACCGAACAGCAGATCGGCCTGTCGCGGGCCCAGCGCGCCACCAACGTGCAGGGCGCGTTCCAGGTATTCCCCGACCGTCAGGCTGAAGTCCAGGGCCGCCGCATTGTCCTGATCGACGACGTCCTGACGTCGGGGGCGACGCTGGATGCCTGCGCGCGGGTCCTGCTCCGGGCCAAAGCCGCCCAGGTCGACGTGCTGGTCTTCGCCCGGGTTGTCGAGACCGGCCCCCGTCCCATAT
>NZ_PTFE01000253.1:0-1136 GCF_002936975.1 Bradyrhizobium sp. AC87j1 | reverse complement strand
CACCTCAGCGACTGTGTTCTTTGTCAAGCGGGTTGCCATGGTTTTCGATCCCTGAGCATGGCGTTGAGGATGGTGATGAGCTTGCGGGCCACGGCGATGAGGGCGACCATTTTCGGCTTACCGGCGCTGACGAGGTGACGATAGAAGAGCTTGAGCTGCGTGTGGCATCGGATGGCCGACAGGGCGGCCATGTAAAGAGCTGCCCGCAAGGCGGTGCGTCCGCCACCGATCTTACTCCGGCCTTTCCATCGGCCGGACTGACGGACGAAGGGAGCAAGCCCGGCAAGGCTTGCGATCTGGCGGCGATTGAGCGCGCCAAGCTCAGGCACTTCGGCAAGGAAGGTGCGCGCAAGTGTGTTGCCAACCCCGGGAAAGGTGATCAGCAAGTCTTCCTTGTCCCGCCAGGTCGGCGAGCCGCGTACCAGCGTATCGATGTCGTTGTCGATCTCCGGCAGCTCCTTCTCAAGGACCTTGATGTGGCGAGCAAGGCTTTTGCGGACGCGGACGTTCTCGGCCCGCTTCTCGCGTTGGCGTTCCGCAACGATCATCTCGATGATCTGTCGGCGGCGAGCAACCAGTTCGGCCAGCAAGCGAGCCTGCTCGTCCGGGACGGGGCGCAAAGCGGGCTTCACTGCCTCGACGAACCGCGCGATCACCGCGGCATCGATCGGATCGGACTTGGCGCGCTGGCCGACGGCCTGCGCGAAGTGACGGATCTGAGCCGGATTGATCACTACCAGCGGCAGTTGCGCTCCGGTCAGCGCCGCAGCGACGACTGTCTCGAAGCCGCCAGTCGCCTCCACCCCGATCAGGGTCGGCGGACAGGCCACAAGCCGCGCAACAAGGTCTTCCAAGCCCTTGCCGTCGCGCCCGACGGCAAATGCTTCTCCGCTCGGACGCATATGAACGTCCAACCGGTCCTTCGATACATCGATGCCAACATAGATCGCGTCCATCTGCACCCTTCCTTGCGCAACCGGGCTCGCCAGGCGGCCCTCGCGACTGTTCGGGTTCAATGGAACAACGGACGGGGCGCCGCGCTGAGGTACGGGCTTCAAAGCCCTTGGATGAAGCGGTCTCCCGTCCGTTACCGCACCGGACACTCTATCCGATCCAGCGATTCGAGACTTACAAGG
>NZ_PTFE01000252.1:0-1163 GCF_002936975.1 Bradyrhizobium sp. AC87j1 | reverse complement strand
GCCCACCGGCCTCCTTCGCTGGCAGACAGCTTGAATCAGAACCAGCCTGATTTGGGAATCCCAAACGATTAAATCTGCTCGAGACCCGCTCTAACGTCGTAGGCTCGATCAGCCGACGACGCGGGCTGCGCGGGTGTTGCCACGAGTATCAGGAAAGAAGCGGGCGGCCAAATTGTCGATCAAGGCTGGGATTTTGGTGGTTGTTCGCCGCGCGAGCGGCCGATCGCATTGTTAAAGGTCCCCTTTTGAGCCGGCCGCGGGGCCATGGGCTTTGATCTAGCTGTAATCCACCGAGATCGAGCCGGACACGCCGCTTGATTCAGTCAGAGCGTAAAAACGTTCGTCCAAATGCCCTCTCGGCTCTAGCGATTGACGCGGACGACCTTTGTGTAAGGACCGTAGACTTCCGGGCAATCACGCCAGGGCGAACCTGCTTTTAGCAAGTGGACAATGCCGTTGATCACGCATCGATCATCCACCCGATGCGCTCGTGCTCTCGCGGCAACAACGGCTCAATCCGCCGCCATTCCGCGTAGCTGAGTCAGTCCTCACCGCGTTTGATCCAGCGCAACTTTGAATGCGTCCGGCAGGCGTATTTCTTCGGCGGTGGCATTGGATCGCTCGCGGGCGCGGCGTTCCTGATCCGCGACGCGCAGCAGGCCGGGCGTGACATCGTGATCTACGAGGCGCAGCCGCTGGTCGGCGGCAGCCTCGACGGCGCGCTGCTCGCGAACGGCGGCTATTCGCTGCGCGGCGGGCGCATGCTGACCACCGATCACTACGAATGCACCTGGGATCTGCTCTCCAGCATCCCTTCGCTCGAGCATCCCGGCCTCAGCGTGCGCGAGGAGACCATCGCATTCAACCTGGAGAACCCGGCGCACTCGCAGGCGCGGCTGGTCGATCGCAACCGTTTCAAGGTCGACGTCTCGCATATGGGTTTCTCCGCGCGCGATCGGCTCGAGCTGCTGCGGCTCACCGAGGCCTCGGAGGAGACGCTCGGCAACAGCCGCATCACCGACTGGCTCTCGCCGAGATTCTTCGAGTCCAATTTCTGGTACATGTGGCAGACCACCTTCGCGTTCCAGCCCTGGCACAGCGCGGTCGAGCTGAAGCGCTATCTGCACCGCTTCATGAACGAGTTTCCGCGCATCGAGACGCTC
>NZ_PTFE01000251.1:0-1200 GCF_002936975.1 Bradyrhizobium sp. AC87j1 | reverse complement strand
GCGAAGCGTGCCCACCAAACCCCTGTTGTGGTCACAAATGAGAGATGGTGGGCACGGCGCTGCGCGCCTTTGCCCACCCTACGGCACCTGTGAACTACGGCACCTGTGAACTACGGCACCTGTGAACCTTACCGCTCGAACGCCGCCTTCAGCGCGTTGAGGTGCGGCACCAGCGGATTGCCGATCGCGATGTGTTCGGCCGGCGGGGTGTGGATGGTGGTGTCGAGGCGGCGCACGCGGGTCTGCAGGCTCATCGAGCGATGGATCAGGTCCTGGAGCTGCGAGGGCAGCTTCTCGATGGTGTCGGTGGGGCCGGGATCGGCAGCGCTGAGCTTGACCTTGGTCTTCTCGCGATTGGCCTGGCTCAGAGTCATCTCGCCTTCCTTCACCGCGCGGTGCAGCAGCAGCCACGAGGCGAGCTGCATCAGGCGGGTGGTGAGACGCATGCTCTCGGTTGCGTAGGTGAGGCTGACGGCACGGTCGAGCGCCTTGGCCTCGGTGCGGCCGGCGCCGTCGAGATAGGCAGCGGTCTCTTCGACGAGGTCCATGCCCTCACGGAACAGGACGCCGAACGCCGCAGAATTGGTGAACCGCTCGCTGAGTTGAACGAGAGCGCCGTCGGCCTGCAAACGTTCCATGGTTAACGCCTCTTACGCAACTGTTTGACTGCCCGGCTTTGGCGCCGGCTTATGATGAACAAATCATTGCGCGGGCGGGACGCGGAGTCCAGTGACAAGCGCGGATATGGTTTCCGCGGTTCATTCCCCGGAATGCAACTGGGCGGAGACTCTTGTTTTGACGCATATTCTTGACGCGAAGCGGTAGCCACGCCGCTCGAAACCCCGTGCGCAAAAAAAGAGCCGCCGGAGACCGGCGGCTTTGAAAGTTGATAACAGGGAGGCGTCAAACAGAGTGGACAGGAGCCACTCGGTGTCCAAACGAGGACAGTTCCAGTCATAAACCCGAAAGCTTAATCGACCGTAAACGAGCGAATTTTTTGAGGGTTCGTTAGCCATGTCGGCCAGTGACCGAGCGGGGGGCGGAACAAAACTCTCCGCCGTCATTCCGGGGCGCGACGAAGTCGCGAGCTACGATGCGCAATTGCGCATCGTCGCTCGGCGCTGCGCGCCGGCCGGGAATGACGACGCGAGATGGTGTTTGGCGAGACGTGGGTCCCTGTGTCTTGGAAGTCTGTCAGGA